>CAZTJZ010000031.1:0-15227 GCA_964614075.1 uncultured Phycisphaeraceae bacterium | reverse complement strand
CTGGGAGAGGTGGCGCGGGAACCCCTGGATCTGCGCGGCCAGCGCCAGCGTCTGGCGGATGGTCCGGTCGTCGGGGTCCAGGCCCAGTTCGCGCAGACGCTCGCACGCCAGCTCCACGCCGTCCCACCAGCCCAGCGTCTTGGCCAGCTTGTCGACGCAGTCGAGGGAAAGCCCCATGGCCTTGCCCACGTCGCGGATCGCGCTGCGCCCCCGATACGAAATCACCTCCGCCGTGAGCGCCGCGCGGTCGCGCCCGTACTTGGCGTAGATGTACTGGATGACCTCCTCGCGCCGCTCGTGCTCGAAGTCGATGTCGATATCGGGGGGCTCATGGCGCTCCCGGCTCACGAACCGCTCGAACAGGAGCGTGATGCGGTCCGGATCCACGCTGGTCACGCCCAGGCAGTAGCAGACCGCGGAGTTGGCGGCGGCGCCCCGCCCCTGGCACAGGATGCCCTTGGACCGCGCGAACGAGACCACGTCATGCACCGTCAGGAAGTAAGGCGCATACCGCAGCTCTTCGATCAACGCCAGCTCATGCCGGATCGCGCCCCGCACCTTCTCGGGCACACCCGCGGGATACCGCTCGTCCGCCCCCAGCCATGTCAGGCTCTCCAGGTGCGCCATGGGCGTCAGCCCCGCCGGGCACACCTCGTCCGGATACTCGTAACGCAGCTGGTCAAGGCGAAACCCCGCGGCACGCTCGGCGATCTCGATGCTCCGGGAGAGCGCCCCGGGATGCCCCGCGAACAACCGAGCCATCTCATCGGGCGGCTTGATATGACGCTCGGCGTTGGGCGCGAGGCGGTACCCCGCCCGTTGTACCGTGGTCCCAAGCCGGATGCTCGTCAGCACGTCCTGCAAGGGACGGCGCTGGGGGATGTGGTAGAGGACGTCGTTGGTGGCGACGAGCGGGACGCCGGCGTGCTCCGCGGCGCGGGCGAGCGCGCCCAACCGCGACGCATCGTCGGAGCCGTACGCTGCGCTCGCGCCGAGCGAGAGCCGGTCGCCATCGAAGACGCTCGCGAGCTCGCGCACCTGCGTGGCCAGCGCGCCATCAACCTCGCGCGGCGGCACCACGATCGCGAGCAACCCGTCGCCATGCTCCGCAACGTCGGAGAGAGTCAGCCTGCACTCGCCCTTCTCGCCGCGCCGCTTGCCCAGCGTGAGCAGCCGGCACAAACGCCCGTACGACGCCCTGTCGGTGGGGTAGACCGCGAGCTGCGGCGCCGAAGCTTCCGCCAGCACCAGCCGTGCACCGATGACGCAGCGCACGCCGGCGTCCCGGGCCGCGCAGTGCGCCCGAACCACGCCCGCGAGCGTGTTGGCGTCGGCGATGCCGATGGCGGAATACCCCAGGCGGGCGGCCTCCGCGACCAGTTCATCCGGGTGGCTGCCGCCGGTCAGGAACGTGAAGTTGCTCGTGCAGACCAGCTCCACGAATCCACGCGAAGAGGGCGGGGGGGCGACGGCCGCCGCGCCGCACGACCGGAACGGATGAGAACGTGCCTTGCCGGGGGGAGCGTCGGGCATGACTAGCACCACTCGCCATGCACAAACCAGCGACGGCTGCACGTCTCTCGGAAGACCCACAGCCACCGACCGTGCTCGTCCTGCACGCGGAAGTAGTCGCGCGTGGGCTCCCGCAACTTCCACCACTCCGGCCCCAGACGCTCCGGCCCGACGGTGCACAGGATGCGATGCTCAACGCCGCGCCAACGCAGGCGCAGCACGGGGCCATCGGGCGTGAGGGCCATCGTCTCCACCGGGCTGGGCCTCTCCAGCAGGCGAGCGGGTCGGAATCGCTCGCCGTCCGGCTCCTGCAGCCCACGCGGCTCGCACGCGGGCTGCAGCTCGTCGAGTGGAGCAAAGCGAAAGGCGTTCTCGGGGCGATGGCTGGCCACCAGCGTCGCCCCGACCACGTTCTCGTGTCCCAGGCGCGACGCCAGCGTGTCGATCAACGCCGCGAACTGCTCGTCGTCTCGCCCCTCCCCTCGTGGTCGCTCGTTATCGAGCAAGTCTCCCTGGCGGTGCGTGAGCCGGACGATCCCCAGCGCCTGCAGCGCAATCCGCTCCACGCCATACCCCATGTCCACGCGCTCCACCTTGGGGCGCAGAAGGGCCCAGAGATGCCGGGCGTCCCGCGTGGCGCTCGTGACCTGAACGACGAGGCGCTCGGGCTCGCCGTCCAGCCGATCGAAGGTGGCGTCGATTCGCCGCAGCCCCGACTCGTGCCCCGCGAGCATGGCCGACACCTCGCCCAGCAGCCCGCGCACCGTCGTCTCCACGCTCTCCAGATTCGTCGTGCCCCCCGGCAGCTCGCGGGCGGCATGAACGCTCACGCCCTCCCCCGTGCGCTCGACGGGCTCGGGAAGATGCCCGAGGGCCTGGTCGATCCGCCGCAGCACCTCCGGTCCATAGCGCGAAGGAAGCGTGTGACGCGGGAGGTCCAGGATCTGCCCGATACGCTCCACCCCGACCTCCGCGAGGGCCTCGATGGCGTCGGACTCGATCCGAAGGGCGCCGGTCGGGAAGGCCGAAAGCGCCCCACGTTCGTCCCCACGCGCCACGACGCGTTCCTCCCCGAACCGCGCCGCCCCCCACGCCGTTCCCACGGTCGACGCGATCGCGCCCCGCGGCGTCAGGCCCAGCCCGCGCACCGTGTGCTCCACCACGCCGATCAGGGCATCCTCACCGCCGAAAAGGTGATCGCACCCGCCGGTGTCCATGAGCAGCCCATCGGGCGGGTCGACCTGCACAACCGGCGACCAGCGCCGACTCGCCCAGCGGGCCAGCGCCAGCAGGCACGCGGCGTCCGCGCGCGTGTCCTCGTCCGCGATGGACACGCGACACCCCGACAGCAGCGCACGCGCGTGCGCCAGCGTCAGCCCGGGGCGCACGCCCGCGCGGCGCGAACGAGCGCACGTCGCGGCCACGACCTGCTGGCCGGCGCTGGGACGCACGACCAGCACGGCGTCACCCGGGCTCAGCCGCCGCGCGGCACGCTCCGCCCTCCACCACGGAAGATACAGCGACAACACCCTTTGCATCCCTCGACTCCACGATCCATCCTGGCGACTCGTCCGTGAGCGCGGGCTGGTCCTTGTTGCGAATCAGCATCATCCTCCATCGGACGCTCGTGCCCGCCGACGGCGCGGGCTCCACACGCCAACGCGTCACCGCCGCCGAGACTTCTCGCGCTTCCCACGCCGGACGCGCGAGCAGGCCAACCCCGCCACCCGCCGCGGCAGCCAGCTGCAATCGCCTCGAATGCGCCAGCGTCAGCCCCTGCCCGTCGGCGATGACGCCGATGCCCGAGGGCGTGCGCAGGGCCAGATCGATCGCCCACACGCGCGCCTCGATCCCCGGGGCATCCACGAACACCGACGCCGCGACGACACGCCGGGGAAGCCCGCACGGGTACGGGAACACCCGGCGCCCGATCCACGCCACGCGCGCAAGCGTGCCATCCCGCAGCCCGCGCAACGCCAGCTCGGAGAGCAGCGTGATCGTCGGCGTCCAGTCCCGCCGGTCCGTCCCCGCCCCCATCCACTCGTGCGTGGCCTGCAGGCGCAGGGGCACGCCGCACGGAGCGTCGATCGCGCAGCTCGACTCCCGCCTCATGCCGACGGCATGGACGCGCTCCCGAAGTTCCACGAGCTTGACAGATAGGGACATGTTTGGTATACTAACATGACCCAACCTTGCGCCAAGGGCGCATCATGAACTTTGATCGAAAATCCCGCCGAAGTCTTCGCGATCCGCGGGGCGGATGCAGTCCGCGCTGTCGTGGCGTGGGCTGTTCACCACCGTGGACACAGGCGTCGCGACCATCCCCGCGTCCGGACAAGGCCGCAACAGCCCCGCGAGCACCGCCGCGTCCACGCTACCCGGATGGGTCCACCGGCGTGCATCATCCGCGCTCAGGATCACCGGCATGCGATTGTGAAGCCCGGCCATCAGCGCGTTGGGCTCGGTCGTGACGATCGTAAAGCTCTCCAGTGCCGAGCCATCCGGAGCGTTCCACACTTCCCACAGCCCCGCCACCAGCCACGGCTCGCCGTCCGCCGGCGCGATGTAGTGCGGACGTTTCGCCCTCGAGCCCTCGACCTTCTGCCACTCGTAGAACCCCGAGATGGGCACAAGGCACCGACGGCGTTTGAAGGCCGCACGGAACGACGGCTTGCCCTCGATCCCCTCCGCCCGCGCGTTGACCAGCGAACCGCCGATCCCCTCGTCCTTGGCCCAGGATGGAACCAGGCCCCACCGCATCATCCGCAGCGCATGCCCCCCCAGCGCCGGATCATGCACCACAACCGGCGCCGTCTGCGACGGCGCGACGTTGTACCGGATCGGGATCTGATCCTCCGGCGTCAGGAGCGCTAGCAAGCGGTGGAGCTGCCGCCACTTGTAGAGATGCGTGAATCGGCCGCACATGAAAGAAGCCTCGCGAGCGGCAACATGGACGCCAAGAAAGGCCGACACGACCCCCGGCCCGCGCCCGATCCCGACGCCGCATTCTAGAAGAAGACTCCGCGCCGCACCTCGCCCGCATCACACCCGGCGCCGCCGTCGGCGCGCGAAGGCCATTGCTATCACGCCCAGGCTCACCACGCCCGGCGCGGGGATGGTGACGACATACGGAGTGCGGTACAGGACCCCCGGTCCGCGGAACGCGGCGGAGCCCCACAGCGTTCGCCCGTCGGGCGTGACGCCGCCGCCCTCCAGCGTCCATCCCGACGGAACGGAGACACCCAGCGTCAGCAGATAGTCGGTCAGGAGTGTTGGTCCGCCGCCGTTCAGCCACACGGTCGCCTGATAGAACTCCGGGATGGGGCTGTCGAGATTCCGCGCCGAGCCGGCGACGATCGATCGATCGCTGCTGACACCGATCGCGGACATCATCCACTGTGAACCGAACGTGCCGAGTGAAGTGGGCTGGTGATCTACCCACAACACCGCGGTGTCACGCTGATCGATTACGCCCGTGCGGACCGTCCCCACCACAACAGACCCATCGTCGTTGGTCATGGTGGGGCGGGCGTCGTACTCGCCGGTCATCCCCGCGGGCGCGGGGAGGAGTTGCCACCCGCTGCTCTGCGACCACGTGTACGCGTCGAACGCGCCGCCGCCCGAGCTGCGTCCGAGGGCGGTCGCGCCGCTCGGGCTGATGCCGGTGAACCCGGTCGAGATGTCCCCGGGGCGGGCGCGCCCGATGTCGACCATGCCGCCGTCCTGGGTCCAGCGCATCGCGCGGGAGAAGAACCCCTGGCCGCTCATCGAGCCAACGACGACCGAGCCGTCGTGGCTCGCGCCGGTCGCGCCGGCGCTGTTGTACCCCGCGGGGAATGGGAGAGTCGTGTACACGCCGCCCGCGTACCGGAACGCACCGGTGGTTTGCAGGGTGATGGAGGCCATGCCGACGACGACCGAGCCGTCGGCGGAGATGGCGTTGGCGCGGTTGCCCGCAGGGCCGCCAAGCCCGACACCGAACTCGTTGTAGCCGGTGGCGGCGTGCCACACATACGACGCGCTCGAGATCCCCTCGCCCGTGGAGTATCCGGTGATGGCCCGCCCATCCGCCGAAATCCCCGAGACAAACGTGTTCAACCGCCCCGGCGGGCGGTCCAAAATCGTCAGCGAGGGCGTCTGCGCGAGGGCCGCGGGGGCGAGCAGCGCCGCCATCACCGCGGCGATGTGAACGCCAACACGAGCGGCTCCACGAAGGCTGACCCGGCCGCCAGTCTGAACCAGAAGTACCAAGTCTCGCATGCACCCCACCTCGCGCCCCACCCCTTCTCGCATCACCAAAAAGAACATACACACAAATGACGCCGGTGCCAGGAATCTGTTCGGAATTCTTGCGAGCACCGCTCGTCGGCGTGAGACCCAAGTCGCTCCACGAGCCCCGCGGCACGCCGACCGCACCCCTCGAAAGCACTCCGCGACCGACACGGCCGCGGCCCCGGAAGCGATGCTGGCGAGCCCCCAGCTATTCTGCCACCAGTTGGAGCGCGGAACGGGGCAAGAACGCGCGGCATCGCGCGGCGAAGCGACGATCGGACGTGATCGGCGCGCCAACGAAAAACCCCGACAATCGCCGGGGTTTTCGCGTGATTCGGCTGAGTTTTCAGGAAAGCGGGCGAGGAGGATCGAACTCCCGACATTCAGCTTGGGAAGCTGACGTTCTACCGCTGAACTACGCCCGCGGCACGTCCAGTATACGCCCCTCAACGCTCGGCGTGCAACCCGCCTGTCCCCATCCACCCACGCCCGCCCACACTCACCTTGCCGACGCGAGTGGGTCCCTCGCCCCCGCGAGCGCCGCTCTCCGCCCGTCAGGTTGTGCGCCCTCGCTCCGGCGTCTCAACCCTTGAACCGGCTCTTGTCCCTGAACAAGTTGAACAGCTGCGCGAACATCCCCGGCTGGCGCATCACCTGGAACCCGCCGCTGACGCCCTTGGGCATCGCGTCGCGCTCCTGCTTCGCCCGCGCGTCCTTCGCCAGCGCCTCGCCCATCCGCGAGTGCACATCACCCTTCCGCCCGGAGAGCTTCTCGTACAGCATCGGATCGATCGCCATCGCATGACCTCCTGGAGTGCTGTTAGACTACCAAGACGCCGGCCTCGACGCAACAGGGTTGCGAACGCCCGCGATTCTCCAGTGCCGTTCCAAGAGAAACAACCCCGCTCGTGGCGGGGTTGGTGTGGGTCAGGATTGGGGTCAGGCTTGGGCCTGTTTCTTACGCCGCGTCACGGCTGAGCGCGCCGCGTTTGCTCGCCGGCTTTTCCGAGCCGTCGATCGGGACGGGAAACGGGGCGTTGCTCTGCGGGTTGAAGTTCTGGTTGTAGTTGGAGCCGTGCTGGTTCCACGCGCCCTGGGGCTGCTGGTTGGACGGCGTTCCGTGGGTGGTGGGGGCTCCGGGGGTTCCGGGGATTCCGGGGGTGGAAAAGATGGCCGGATTGAAGCCGATCTGCGCACAGATCGCCGCGCATTGCTGCATGAGCTGCGCGAGCTGCATGAAGGGGTTGAAGCCTTGCCAGGGCTGCTGGGCGTTCCAGTTCTGCGCGTTCCAGTTCTGGTGGTTCCAGTTCTGCCAGGGGGCCTGCCAGTTGGGCTGGGTGGGGAAGTTGTTGTTCGGGAAGCCGCCGTTGGGAATGCCGCCGTTGGGAATGCCGTTGGCGTACCCGTGGTTCGGGTAGGCGTTGGGGGGGAAGTTGCCGTTCTGATTCCAGTTCTGCTGTGAGTTCATGGTGTCCTTTCTTGAAACGAGCCTGGGCGTACGTTCGCCGACCCCTCGCAAGCCCCGGGCCAGCCCAATCCACCGCATCCCACCCCATCCCACGTCGCACGCGGAGCCAGGGCAAGAAAATCAAAGGAACCGCCCCAAGAGGCACGCGTCTACCCTTGACACCGGGCGCGGGTGGCGAGCGCACAGCCCTCAACCGGACCGCGGCCCGACCCCCCCGGTCGGCCCACGGCCAAGCACCCAGCACCCCAGAACCCAAGGAGCAGCGCATGTTCACCGCAACGGGATGGCTCAGCCGCGGACGTTCCCATCGCTCGCTGGGCGTGAGTGTTCAGCGCCTCCTCCTGAGCGCCGCCTCCGGTGCCGCCGTGACCCTCACCTCGGGCGTGGTCCTCGCCCAGACCGCCCCCGCGGTCGTGAGCGCCGCCCCCGCCCGCGCGACCACGGGCGTCCCCTCGCGCGACACGCTCCTCCGCATGATGAGGCCGGTGACCGTCGAGTTCGCCGATCAGCGGCTCGAGGACGTCATGAAGTACATCCAGACCGTCACCAGCGCCGATCTCGAGGTCATGTGGATCGAGGGCAGCCAGGCCTCCGGGCTCGAGAAGGACAAGCAGATCAACCTCAAGGTCCAGAACATCACGGCCCTCGCGCTCGTGGAAAAAATCCTGGAGCGCGCGGTGGAGGGCGCGGGTGCGCAGAACGCCGCGACGTGGCAGATGTCCGACTCGGGCGCGATGCAGATCGGCCCCAAGGAGCGTCTCAACACGTTCCGCCGCCTCGAGGTCTACCCGGTCATGGACCTTCTGTTCAACGTGCCGAACTTCACCAACGCGCCGGAGTTTGACCTCCAGCAGGTGCTGCAGTCACGCCAGGGAGGCGGGGGCGGGCAGTCGCCGTTCACGGGCGGGCAGAGCCAAGGCCAGAACTCTCTCGCCACGCGACCCCTCGAAGAGCGCGCCGACGAACTCAAGCGACTCATCACCGGGCTGGTCGAGCCCGAGCAGTGGCAGGACAACGGCGGGAGCGGCGGCACCATCACCTGGTACCAGGGCGCCTTCATGGTCAGCGCCCCGGACTACATGCACCGCCAGCTCGCGGGCTATCCCTACTGGCCAGCGACCGCCACCAGGATCGCCCAGGCCAACGGCCGCCGGTACGTGACCCTCAACGCCGACGCCAGCGTCGCCCGCCTCGGCAAGATCATCAACGTGCCGGTCTCGGCGGTCGTGGGCGGGCAGATCATCAGCAGCGACCCAAACCGCAACCCCCCGGGCGGCGGAAGCAAGGCGCCCTCAAACCCCGCGCCCGCGAACACCACACCCGCGAACCCCGGGAAGAAGTAGCCGCGGACCCCTGGTCCCCGATGTTCGTGTACCCCCTCGCTCCGCGAGGGGAATCAGCATCGACCGGCCCGCCGCTCGACAGGAATCCACATCACAGACCCCGAACGGCCCCGGCCTCGCCTGCTTTTCCGCGGGCTTTCCGGCGAGCCTCGGCGGCTCTATCATCTCGACCCCTCGTCGGCCCAGAGTCGGGCCCCTGTGGGGAACAACCAGGTTCGCCCCGTGAAGGCCGCCCGCTTCGGGCCGCTGTGCCGGGGCAAGGAGTGTCGGATGGTTCGTCTTCGGATGAAGCGTACAGGTCGCACGAACAGGCCGTTCTATCGCATCAGCGCGATCGATCAGCGCACCCGCCGCGACGGGAAGGTGATCGAGGCTTTGGGGTGGTACGACCCGATCGCGAAGGACCCGGCCAAGCAGATCGAGATCAACCTTGACCGGGTGAAGTACTGGCTGAGCGTGGGCGCCCAGCCCAGCGACACGGTGCAGGACTTCCTCGCGAAGCGCGGGCTCATCGAGCTCAAGGCGTGGGAGAAGGAGCGGGCCCGCCAGCGCGACGTGGTGAAGAAGAAGGCCGAGGCCGCCGCCGCCGCGCCCAAGGACGAGAAGAAGGACGAGAAGAAGTAGCCCGCGACCCGCGTGCGGAGAACCTCTCACGGCCGCCCCACGGGGCGGCCGTTTTCGTGGGGCGCGTTCCTCGGGGGGAGCCAATCGCGTGTATGCTGGTCGCCCATGAGATCATGGTACGGAACGCAGCGTTGGATTCATGCGACATGGTGGGGGCCGTTTGTGGCCACGATCGCGATCATTTGTGGCGACGGGATGTTCCTCTCGCTCGCGATGGTGATCGCCGAGGGAGACCAGGACCAGTGGGCGTACACACGGCACGTCGCGCCCACGCCGGGCTGCTCGATGCTGTACGCGGGCGTGACCGCTGTGGGAGTCATCCTGCTCACCAAGGCGGCCGCTGGAAAGAACGCCGCGCAAGCTCTGGGCCTACGTGTCCCCGTGATGGGGATCGGGGGCTACATCGCGATCAGTCTTGCCACGCTGGGCATCTGCGCGCTGGGTGGATACGCGGCGCAGTGGATGGCCTACGCGGTGGGAGAGCAGTACTACGGCAACTGGCGGGCCAACATTCAGATTGCCGCGGCCGAGTCGTGGATGGAGTGGGCGGGCGTCTCCGGCACGATCGCGCTCAGCGCGGGCCTCGGAGAAGAGATTCTCTTCCGCGGGTTTCTGCAGGGGCGGTTGCAGGCGCGCTGGCATCCCGCCGCGGCGATCGGGGCGTCCTCGTTCGTGTTCTCGGCGGCCCATCTCTCTCCCGCCCTCGCGTTCGCGCTGCTCCCGACGGGGGTCTGGCTCGGGTATGTGGCGTGGCGCACGGGCTCCATCATCCCGGGCATCGTCGGGCACATCGCCTGCAACCTGCTGATCTTTCTTGTCGTGTGGATGGGACAATCGGAGGAACTCGCCCTAATGAGCACGATCGCGTATTCCGCCGCGAGCGTCGTCGGCGTCATCTGCGCCGTCGTGCTCGTCCGACGCTGGGAGCGGGCCGCCAGAGAGACTCCCGCGACCGGGCAGATGCCGCCCCCGCTGCCCGTCTGACGCTCGCGCTCCGGTCGCGGCGGCGCTAGCCTTCGCCGTGCGGATCGACGTGCTCACGATCTTCCCGGAGATGTTCGGCGCCGACGCCCCCGCGGCGTTGGGCGTGAGCATCCCCGGACGCGCCATCAAGGCCGGGCTGCTCCAAGTCGTCGCCACCGACATCCGCGAGTTCTCGGAGAACAAGCACAAGAAGACCGACGACCGCCCCTTCGGCGGCGGCCCCGGCATGGTCATGATGTGCCAGCCGCTCTACGACGCCGTCCTCGCCGCCGAGGCGAAGGATCCGCGCCCCGCGACGCGGATCCTGCTCACGCCCCAGGGCCAGCGCCTGACGCAGCCGCTCGTCGAGGAGCTGGCCACGCTCCCCCGCCTGCTGCTTATCGCCGGGCACTACGAGGGCATCGACGAGCGCGTGATCTCCCGCCTCGCGCCCCGCGAGATCTCGCTGGGCGACTACGTGCTCTCGGGGGGCGAACTGGCCGCGATGGTGCTCATCGACGCGGTCGTGCGGCTCCTCCCGGGCGTGCTGGGCGATGAGCTAAGCCACGCCAGCGACAGCTTCTCGCCCGCGGGGCTCGACCAACAACGCCTCCTCGACTGCCCGCACTACACCCGCCCGCGCGAGTGGATGGGCATGCCCGTGCCCGAGGTGCTGCTCGCGGGCGATCACGCGAAGGTCGCCGAGTGGCGCCTGGAGCGCATGCTCGAACGCACACGCCAGCGTCGCCCGGACCTGCTCGCCGGCGACGCGAGCGGGTAACGTCCATGCGCCCGCGGTCGTGCGCCCCCGCTACGCTCGGGCATGAAGGTCCAGGGCGTCACGCCGATCCTCAACGTCACCGATGTCCCCGCGAGCGTGCTCTGGTTCGAGTCCCTGGGCTGGTCGCGCGGCTTCACGTGGAACCACCACGGGACGATCACGCACGCGGCCCTCGAGAACGCCCACGGCCCGGCCCACTTCGCCGGGCTCTGCGCCAACGCGCCCGGGGAGGGAACGGGGCCCATGGTCTTTCTCTGCCGCGACGGGCAGGGCTCGCGCGATCCGCGACCGTGCCCCGACCCCAATGCCGACAACTTCGGCGGGGTGTGGATGAGCTGGTGGGTCGAGGATGTCGACGCGGCGCACGAGCAGTGCCGGCGCGCGGGGGTCGAGATCATCCGCCCGCCGGTCAACGAGCCCTGGGGCGTGCGCGAGTTCCTCATCCGCCACCCCGACGGGCACTACTTCCGGATCAGCGGCGAGGTGAAGAAGTAACCACGCCCGTCAGACGCCCGCCACGCGCCCGCCACAGTCCCACCAGCACAGCCGCTGCAAGTTTCTCGCGTCTCTCTCTCTTCTCTCTTCCCTCGTGGCACAGGCGTCCCGCCTGTGTCTCCTATTCCTCCATCTTGTTCCTCTTCCCTGAATCCTGCATCGCACTCCTACTTCGCCTGCTTTCCCAGCACCTTCGCGATGTCGAAATCGATGAAGTCGGCGTGGTGGAAGATCCAGCTCTCGATGGTGCGCTCGACCTTGTCGCCCTCGTGGCTGTGCGTCGCGACGATGTGCATCACCTCGGGCGGGATCCCGTGCTTGTAGCACAGCGCCACCCCGCTGAAGGGGTGACGCAGCATCTCGCCGTAGAACCCCTTGATGACCTTTCCCGAAGCGTCCTTGTCGAACTCGAGCATCTTGCCCACGTCGGCCAGGAGCGAGCCCGCGATGAGCAGGTCGAGCTTCACGGGCACGCGGCTCCCGAAGACCTCGTTCAGGACCTTCGTGATCGCGATGCACTGCTTGCAGCAGCTGTTGAGATGCTCGACGAAGCGCAGGTCGATCTTGCCCGCGAGCAGCGTGAAGGGGATCGCGCGGATCTCCTCGAACGTCCAGCCCTTCCCGCCGCAGCCCGTGGTGAGCGCCTCGCTCCAGACCGCGGCGACCTTGTCGCGCAGCCCCGCGTCCTTGATGTCCATCAGGTTCGGAAAAAGTTCGCAGATGTCGCGTGTGGTGTATGCCATGGGCTCATCCTAGGAGAAAGAACCCGGGAATCTTGCCCGGAGCGGCACGGTTTCAGTTAGACTGCGACCAAACCGCTGGTGTTGCGTGCGTTCGCGGTGCCGCGCGGGATCGGAAGGAGAGAAGACATGAAGACGTATACATCGTGGACGGTCCGCGCCCTGGCGGGAGTGTTGAGCCTGGGAGTGGTCGGGCACGCGGTCGCCGATTTCACGGGGCAGACGATCCTGGGGCCGCTCGGCAACTCCAGTGTTGTGAACGGAAACACGACCGGCCAGAGCGACGACAACGACGGGTTCACCAGCGGCACGCACATCTTCGACATCTGGGACGGCGGCGACGATGTCTGGCAGCTCGACTGGCTCGGGGGCGACCTCACCGTCAATCTCACGTCGCTCTCCGGCTCGGACAACGACCTCTTCCTCTATACCCCCGCCGACTACAACGACTCCGCCATCTACAGCATCGTTGGGTCGTTCGACACCCTTTCGCTTCCCGCCGCGCCCGCCGGAACGTACTTCCTCGTGGTGGACAGCACGGCCTTCTCCGAGGGGCCGTACACCCTCGAGGTCGTGCCCACGCCGTCCGTGCTCGCGGTGGCGGGACTGGGCGCGATCATCGCGGGGCGCCGCCGCCGGTAGCTGGGGGGGCGCCGCCCGTCGGTATCGCTCATCGCCCAAGCCGCCGGAGCAGTCCCGCCTTCACGCCGGGCCATTCCTCGGCCAGGATGCTGTAGACCACCGTGTCCCGCACGATTTTTTCGTCGCCCGGGTCGGGGCCTCCGGGGACGATGCGGCAGTGGCGCAGCACGCCCTCGCGCACGGCGCCGAGCTTCGCGATGGCGGTCTGGCTGTGGAGGTTGGAGCCGCCCGTGGTGAACTGCACGCGGATGGCGGTGGGCGAGAGCGTCTCGAAGGCGTGCGCGAGCATGAGGAGCTTGATCTCGGGGTTCACACGCGTGCCGTGGTGGACGCGGGCGATCCACGTACGCCCGATCTCCACGCCGCGGTGCTCGGGCTTGATGTCCATGTACGTGGTGCGTCCGATGGCGCGCCCGTCGAGGATGATCGCGAGCGCGACGACGTCGGGGAGCGCGGTGACCCGCGCGATGTCGCGCTCGAACCCCTCGACGCTCCAGCTCGGCGGGGCCTGCGGGGTGAAGCGGAAGAGCTCTTTGTCCGCGGCGGCAAGGAGGTCCGGGGCGTGCCGACGCTCCAGCGGCTCGAGCCGCACGTGCTCGCCATCGAGCGTCACCGGCGTGATCCACATGCCCCGAGGGTAGACGCGCCGGGAACTCGCGCACGTTCGCGGCGATCCACGCGGCGGGGCGTGGAGGGCCCGCGGTGGGGCGCGACGCGGGGCGTACCCAAGGGTGCGGGAACACCCGCCGGACGCGGCCCGGGGGATCGTGCGGCATGTCGTGTTTCCTGCGGCGAAGTCGTGTACACTCGGCGGATGCGAATCCAGAAGTTCTTCATCGTGGCCGCCGTGCTTGTGGCCGCGCTCGCGGGCTGCGGCGTGACCAACACCCACTCCACCAGCAGCGCCGCGGGCAGCGCCGCCGCCCCTCGCGGGCACCTTCTCATCATCGGTGGCGGGCTCGACGACGACAACAAGCCCGTGTACGAACGGTTCCTTGAACTCGCCTCGCGCGGGAGCGAGCCGCCCGTCATCGTCATCGCCACCGCCGCGAGCGGCGATGAACCCGCCAACGCGAAAGGCAAGACGCAGTCCATCCGCGCCTATCGCCCCGACGCGGTGATCGAGGTCATCGGCCGCGAGACCTCGACGGAGGAGTCGGTCGCGATCATCGACCGCGCCCACGCGATGTTCTTCACGGGGGGCGATCAGAAGCGCATCACCACGCGCTACCTCACACCCGACGGGCGCGACACGCCCGAGGCCACGGCGATGCGGGCGCTGCTGAGGCGCGGCGGCGTGATCGCGGGGACCAGCGCGGGCGACGCGATGATGTCCGACCCGATGTTCTTCACCGGACGCAGCGCCGAGGCCCTGGGGATCCGCTCGACCAGGACCCAGCGCGGGCCCGACGACGACGCGGACGACAAACGCCCCCAGCCGCCCCTGGGCCCGCAGATCGGGAAGGGCATGGGGTTCCTGGAGTGGGCGGTCACCGACTCGCACTTCTTCGAGCGCCACCGCTTCGGGCGCCTGGTCGCCGCCCTCGAAGAGAGCGGCAAGGGGCTGGGCATCGGTGTCGGGGAGGACGCCGGCGTCGAGGTCGACCTCGCCACGGGCGAGATGATCGGCGTGAGCGTCGCCGATTCGTTGCTCGTGGACGCGCGGGGTGTGCGGCGTGAGGGGCTCACGCGGCGCGGCGTGCGGGCGAAGGTCATCGCGCAGGGGACCCGGGTCTCGCTCCCGGCGCTGCTCGCGCGTTCGCCCGTGGAGCCTGCGCACGGGCCGCCCGAGAGCGTCGAGGAGATCCCCGTGGTGGAGCCGGGCCAGAACCGCCAGCTCGCGTCGTGGCGGTTCTTCACGCGGGCCCAGCAGGGCGGGGCGACGCAGTTCCTGAAGCTGGACGGGTACGACCAGCGCGGCTGGTCGGCGGGCGGGGGGTGGAGCGTGGTGGAGATCGTGCCCCAGCCGGCGCCGAGCGTGCCGCAGAAGCCCGGCGCCACAGAGAAGTAGATCGGGGGAGACGGAGCTCAGGCGCGCGAGATCTTCTCGTAGGTCTCCGGTCGGCGGTCGCGGTAGAACTGCCACACGTTGCGGACCTCCTGGATCATGTCCAGGTCGAGGTCGGCGACGACGACCTCGTCCTTGTCGCGGCTGGCCTCGGCGATGATCTTCCCGCGCGGGTTGCAGAAGTAGCTCTGCCCGTAGAACTCCCCGATGCACCAGGGCTTCTCGGTGCCCACGCGGTTGATGGCGCCGACGTAATACTGATTCGCGACGGCGTGGGCCGGCTGCTCGAGCTTCCAGAGATATTCCGACAGCCCCGCGACGGTGGCGCTGGGGTTGAAGACGATCTCCGCGCCGTTGAGCCCGAGCTCGCGCGCGCCCT
>CAZTJZ010000030.1:0-27165 GCA_964614075.1 uncultured Phycisphaeraceae bacterium | reverse complement strand
ACGCCCAAGACGCAGAGCGCGCTCCTGGAGGCGATGCAGGAGCGGAGCGTGACGGTGGCGGGGAACACGTACAAGCTGCAGATGCCGTTCCTGGTGCTGGCGACGCAGAACCCCATCGAGCAGGAAGGGACGTACCCGCTGCCCGAGGCGCAGCTGGACCGGTTCATCTTCAAGATCGTGGTGGGGTACAGCCAGATGGACGACCTGCTCACGATCCTGGACCGCACGACGGGCACGGCGAACCCCGAGGCGGAGAAGGTGCTCGACGGGGCGGCGATCCTCGAGATGCAGAAGCTGGTGCGGGGCGTGGTGGTGGCTCCGCACGTGAAGGAGTACGTGGCGAAGCTGGTCCTGGGGACGCACCCGGGGACGCAGACCGCGGCGGGCGGGGCGAGCGGGGTCACGAACAAGTACGTGCGGTGCGGGGCCTCGCCGCGTGGCGCGCAGGCGCTCTTGCTGGGGGCGAAGGTGAAGGCGCTGGTGGACGGGCGGTACCACGTGGGGTACGCGGACGTGAAGTCGATCGCGCCGATGTGCCTGAGGCACCGGGTGCTGCTGAACTTCGAGGCCGAGGCGGACAAGATGGAGCAGGACGCGATCGTGAGGCAGGTGATGGAGCTGACGGGGACGGGGGAGAAGTAGCCGCGAACCATGCTCCGCACCACGACCCCAACCCGACCGGCGACGCTCGAGGAGATCCTGCCCTCGTCGCTCATCGCCCGCCTGGAGGCGCTGGACCTCCAGTCGCGCAAGGTCTTCTTCGGAAAGCTCAAGGGGGAGCGGCGGAGCAAGAAGCGCGGCGAGAGCGTCGAGTTCGCCGACCACCGGGCGTACGTCACGGGCGACGACACGCGCCAC
This sequence comes from uncultured Phycisphaeraceae bacterium, assembly GCA_964614075.1. Lineage (GTDB taxonomy): Bacteria > Planctomycetota > Phycisphaerae > Phycisphaerales > UBA1924. The sequence continues at coordinate 26,307 of CAZTJZ010000030.1, read as the reverse complement.
ATCGACTGGAACATCTTCGCCCGCCTCGACAGCCTGTTCATGAAGCTGTTCCTGGAGGAGGAGGACCTCTCGCTGCACGTCGTGCTCGACGCGAGCGCGAGCAGCGACTGCGGCGAGCCGGGCAAGTTCCAGTTCATGCCGCGGGCGGCGATGGCGCTGGGGTCCGTGGGGCTGGTGAACCTCAACCGCGTCGCGGTGACGAGCATGGGGGGCGAGCTCCGGCGGGCCACCCCGGGCGAGGGTGAGCCGGGCGGGGAGCCCCCCGAGGCGACGGTGGGGCGGGGCGTGGTGACGCGGGGCGTGCGCGACCTGCGCGGGCGTCGGCGCGTGCATGATCTGGCGCGGTTCATCGCGTCGCTCGAGCCCGGCGGGGACTTCTCGTTCCGCGAGGCGGCGGAGCGGATCGCGATGTCGCGCCGGGGCAAGGGCGTGATGCTCGTCTTCTCGGATTTCTTCTTCAAGGAGGGGTACGAGGTCGGGCTCAAGTACCTCGTGGGGCGCGGGTACGACGTGTACTGCATCCAGGTCCTGAGCCCCCAGGAGCTGGACCCCGCGGGGCCCCACGGGGTCGTGGGCGATCTGCGCCTGCGCGACGTGGAGGACGGCGACGTCGCGGAGGTCACGATCTCGGCCCCGCTGCTCAAGCGGTACAAGGCGAACCTGGCGGCGTACTGCGAGCAGCTCCGGGAGTTCTGTCACCGCCGGGACATGCAGCTGCTCACGGTGCGGAGCGACACGCCCATCGAGACGCTGATCCTGGACTACCTGCGCAAGAAGGGGGTGGTGCGGTGAGCTACCTCACGCCGGTGCTGGCGCTGGTGGCGGCGGCGATCACGCTCCCCACGCTGGTGATCCTGTATTTTCTGAAGCTGCGCCGGCGCGACGTGGAGATCTCGACGACGCTGCTCTGGAAGAAATCGATCCAGGACATGCAGGCCAACGCGCCGTTCCAGCGCCTGCGCCGCAACATCCTGCTCTTTCTGCAGCTCCTCGTGCTCGGGGGCGTGCTCTTCGCGGTGGCGCAGCCGATGCTCAAGCGCCAGAGCGTGACGGGGACCAAGCACGCGATCCTCATCGATCGCTCGGCGAGCATGAACGCGGCGGACGAGCCGGACGGGAAGGGCGGGACGATCACGCGCCTGGAGGCGGCGAAGAAGCAGGCCCTGGCGCTGGTGGATTCGATGCGTGATCCGGGGGTGTTCGAGGGCAAGGACGAGGCCGACGAGGCGATGCTCATCACCTTCGCGGCGGAGGCGGAGGTGCGCCTGAGCCTGACGAGCGACAAGAGCGCGCTGCGGGCGGCGGTGGAGGGGATCACGCCGACGGACTCGGGGACGAATATCAAGCAGGCGATGGACCTGGCGCGGGCGCACGCGCCCAAGCGGTTCGTCGAGAACGAGGGGCTTCGCGCGGGGGAGCCCATCACGATCCACGTGTGGAGCGACGGGAAGATCGCCGACGTGGACAAGGCACGCTCGGAGCGTGAGGACTCGATCGAGTACAAGCGTCTGGGCTCGGGCGAGGCGGACAACCTCGCGATCACGGCGTTGCGAGCGGAGCGCGCCTACGCCGACCCTAACTCGCTGACGATCTTCGTGGGGCTGCAGAACAACCGCCCCCTGGCCCGCGAGGTGGACGTGGAGCTGGTGGTGGACGGGCGGGCCGAGGGGCTGCGAACGGTGAGGGTCGGCGCGGCGAGCTCGACGTTGGGCGGGGCGCTGGACAAGGTCACGGGCCAGGCGTCCGGCGACGCACCGGCCAGCGCACCGGCCAGCGGGGCGGCGCCGGAGGGCGAGGCGGCGCCGGTGAGGATGGCGTTGAGGCCCGGCGTGGGAGGGACGGCGTTCCTGATCTCGCGCCCCGAGGGCGCGGTGGTGCAGGTGACGCTTCGGGAGCCCGGCGCGTCGGACCACCCCGCGGGCGACGTGCTGGCGACGGACAACCGGGCGTGGCTCGTGGTGCCGCCCGCGCGGCGTCTGAGCGTTCTGAGCGTGGGGAAGGGGAGCTTGTTCCTGAGCTCGCTGCTGTCGGGGTTGCCGCTGGCGAGTCTCAAGGAAGTGGGCCTGCCCGAGTTCGAGCAGATGCTGCGGAGCGGGGAGGCGGGGCGGTACGACGTGGTGATCCTGGACGGCGTGCTGCCGACGGTGAACGTGGGCGCGACGGGGTTGCCGGCGGGGAACTACCTGGTGCTGGGCGCGGTGCCGACGGGCGCGAGGTCGGGGATCACGGACAAGGGCAAGGGACCGCAGGGCGGGATCATCGACTGGGAGCGCGAGCACCCGGTGCTGCAGGGGGCGAGCCTGGACGCGCTGACGATCGCGACGACCCGTGTGGTGGAAGTCGCCTCGGGGTCGGCGACCAAGGCGATCGCGATGTCGGACAAGGGCCCGGCGATCCTCGAGCTCTCGACGGCGGAGACGCGGGCGATCATCGTGCCGTTTGACCCGGGCGAGAGCACCTGGCCCTTCGACGTGAGCTTCGTCATCGTGACGGCATCGAGCGTGAACTATCTGGGCGAGCAGGCGACGCAGGCGGCGGCGCTGCGGTCGATCACCGCGGGGAGCACCTTGTCTGACCGGCTCCCCGGGGCGCCCGCGGACATCGAGATCGAGCTGCCCGGGCGGGAGGCCAGGCCGCTCACGCTCCAGCCCGACGGGACGATCACGTTCGGGCCCATCGCGCGGACGGGGGTGTACCGGGTGAGCTGGGTGGGCCCCACCGGGCCGACGGACGTGACCAACGGCGCGCGCAGCTCGCGGTTCTACGCGTGCAACCTGCTCGACGCGGGCGAATCCGACCTGGCCTCGGCCCCGGAGATGGCGCTGGCGTCGTCGGTGGTGGCCGCCCAGGCCAAGAGCCGATCTCAGGGCGACCGCAAGCTCTGGCCGTGGTTCCTGCTGGGGGCGCTGGGGATCGTGATGGTGGAGTGGTACATCTACAACCGCAAGGTCCATGTGTAGCGGGGCGGTCTTGGGTCGAGGAAGATTCTGAATCCATTTCCCAACAACGCGGTCGGCATGATGCGGGCGTGCGTCGCGATCCTGGCGGTCTTGGCGTTCCCGGCGTGGGGAGCGTTGCCCGAGATCGCGCGGATCGACTGGGGGTACGACGGGGCGCTGCGGGCCGAGGCGTGGAACACCGTGCGCGTCTGGCTCCGGAGCGACCGGGCGTTCTCGGGGACGCTCACGGCGGAGTACACGCAGGACGGGAGCCAGAGCGCGCGGGTGAGCGTGCAGGCCGCGTGCACGCCCGGGGTGGACTCGCCCGTGGAGCTGCTCATCCTACCGGCGTCGCACTGCACGACGATCGCGCTCACGCTCACGCTCTCGGGCGGGGGCGACTCGGTCCGGCGTGAGATCGACGCGGCGACGACCGGGCTGGGGTTCACGATGCGGGCCGGGCCCGAGGGTGCGCTGACAGTCCTGGGGCTGGGGGCGACGAGCGTAGTGGCGAACTCGGGCGAGTCGGCGGTGCGGACGCGAGACTTCTCCTCCCCCGCGGTGCCCGCGACCGCGGCGATCCCTGAAAAACGGGAGCGATGGTCCTACGTCTCGGTGGTGCGGGCGGAGGCGGGGCGGATGCCCCTGGCCTGGACGGGGTACGACGCCACAGGCGTGGTGGTGGTCCCGGGCGACCTGGGCATGGACCCGCGCGAGGGGGTGGACGCCAGGGCGCTGGCGGCGCTGCGTGACTGGGTGATGCAGGGCGGGACGCTTGTGGTTCAGATCGAGGGGGCGGGCTCGGCGTGGGCGCGGTTCGTGGACGACGGGCTGGGGATGCCCGTGACGGTGCGCGAGTCCGACGCGGTGGAGCTGGAGCCCAGGATCCGCGGGCTGATGTCCGTCGCCCAGGAGCGTGAGCCGATCGAGATCGCCAAGAGCGCGCAGGGGCGGCTCATCGAGCTGACCGAGTCGGGGCGGAACGCGGGGTGGACGCTGGATTGGACCAACGCGGGCCCGACTGCGGGGCGGGGCGGGGACGCACGTGCGGGGCTCATGGCGCACGGGCCGGTCGGCTTCGGGAGCGTGACGCTCCTGGGCGTGGACCCTTCGCGCGTCCCGGCGACGGCCAAGAAGGACTGGCAGATGTCGGTGTGGCGGCGCGTCCTGGCCGAGCGCCTCTTCGCGGGGTTTTCCGACAACGAGGACGAGTTCCGCCGGTCGTGGAACTGGGGGTGGATTTCGAGCGGGAAGGACGAGGCGTCGCGTCGGGGCATCGCGGGGTATCTGAACGCGATCACGAGCGTGCCCGTGGTGGGCGACGGCGCGTTCGTGGGGATCGCGGGGTGCGTGGTGATCCTGGCGCTGCTGGTGGGGCCGATCGACGCGTTGGGGCTGCGAAGGCTGGGGATGCGTCAGCGTTCGTGGGCGACGGCGCTCGCGTGGATCGCGCTGGCGAGCCTCGGGGCCTACGCCGCGCCCAGGCTTGTGCGCACGGGAAAGCACGCCTTCAACCGCGGGGTGGTGGAGGACGTGATCCAGCCCGGTGAAGCGCCCGGCGGGGGCTCACTCGTGGCCCGGAGCGGGGTCACGGGGATCTTCGGCGCCAGCCCGTGCGTCGTGCGGATGTCCGGGAGCCCGGCGGGGACGTGGTGGCGCGGCGTGTCGCCCCTCCAGAGCTGGAACTCCCGGCGCACCTGGCTCGCGGCGCTCCCGCTCGCGCAGCGCTCGGCGGAGGGCGGCGGCGGGCGCGAGTGCGCCCCGGGCGCCCTGGGCCTGTCGCAGTGGACCTATCGGACCCTTGCGGACATGTCGCCCGTGCGCGTGGTCCAGAGCGGAATGGGCGCGCGGGTCACGCGCGAGGGCGCAGGGTGGATCGTCGAGGTCTCTGGCGTGCCCCGCGGCGCGTCGCTCGTCAAGGGCGGCGGGACGCGGCTGGTCGTGGGCGAGCTCGCGATGAGGTTAGAGGAGAGCGCGACGACCGAGGGATCCTGGAGGTTCGTGACCGACGGGATGCTCGCCCGCGTGAGCGGCGGGAAGCAGAACGAGCAGGACGTGCCGGAGGCGACCGCCCAGCACGGCGTGTTCCCGCTCCCCGGGGCGCGAGAGCGGTACGAGGCGATCGCGTCCCGGATCGCCACCGGACGCTGGGCGCTGGTCGTGCTGGATCTCAAGGAAAGCGCGTGCGATCTCACGCTCGACGCCCCGTCGCCCGAGATGACCGTGGAGACGCGGCGGATGGTCCGCCTGCTCGTGCCGCTGCACCCGGCGGACGCGGGCGTCACCCCGGAGGAACCACGATGATCTCGGCGACGCGTCTGACCAAGAGGTTCGGGAACCTTGTCGCGCTGGACTCGCTCTCCCTGGAGATCGGGCCCGGGGAGGTCTTCGGATTCATCGGCCCCAACGGCGCGGGCAAGTCCACCACGATGAAGATCCTGGCGTGCCTGATGGCGCCCGACTCGGGCAGCGCGAGTGTCGCGGGGCTCTCCGTCGCCAAGGACGCGGAGAAGATCCGCCGGGTCATCGGGTACATGCCCGACTTCCTGGGGGTGTACGACGATCTCACGGTGGAGGAGTACCTGGGCTTCTTCGCCGCGGCGTTCTCGATCCCGCGGGCGAGCCGGAAAAAGACGGTGGACGGCGTGCTGGAGCTGACGGACCTTCAGAGCAAGCGGCACGCGCTGGTCGATTCGCTCTCGCGCGGGATGCAGCAGCGGCTGGGCGTGGCGCGGGTGCTCATCCACGACCCCAAGGTGCTGCTGCTGGACGAGCCGGCCTCCGGGCTGGACCCGCGGGCGCGGATCGAGATGCGAAGCCTGCTCCAGGAGCTGGCCCGGATGGGCAAGACGCTCATGGTCTCCTCGCACATCCTCACCGAGCTGGCGGAGATGAGCACGAGCGTGGGGATCATCGAGCGCGGGAAGCTCCTGTACTTCGGCTCGATCAAGGACGCGTACGAGAAGACCCGCGCGTTGGGGGGTGGCGAGAAGATCCACGTCCGCCTGGACCCCGGGGGCACGCTCGCGGAGCAGCTGGTCCGCGTGCTCACGCAGGACGCGCGGATCGCGCGGGTCACCCCGCTCGCGCGCGAGACGGGGGGCGACGCGGTGTCGCGCGAGAAGCTCGAGGTGGAGATCCGTCCCGGGATGGTGTCGCACCACTTCGTGCTCGAGGCGCTGGTGCGCGCCGGGGCGATGATCGACCGCTTCGAGCCGCAGGACGTGGACCTGGAGGACGCGTTCCTGAAGCTCACGACCGGGGCGTTGCAGTAGGAGGATCGATGCTGCGCAGGCTGGCCAGCCCGCTGTTCCAGAAGGAGATGATCGTCGCGGGGCGGAAGCGCTTCACGTACGTCGCCCGGTCGGCGATGGCGCTGCTGCTCCTGGCGTTCACGTCCTTCGCGTACCTGGGGATGCGCAACCAGCTCCGCTACTCGGGCTCGGTGGAGCGCCTGCAGGTCTTCGCGGGGCTGGCGCCCCTGGTGACGGTCGTGGTGGGGTGGGTGCTGTTCTTCGCGTTGACGATGGTGGCCCCGGTGCTCACCGCACCCACGCTCGCCGACGAACGACGAAAAGGCACGCTGGGGGCGTTGCTCACCACGCCCCTGTCGGCGTTCCAGATCGCGTGGGGCAAGCTGGCGGGGCACGTCGTGCAGCTGCTCATCCTCGCGCTCTTGTGCACGCCCATCCTGCTGGCGATCCGCGTCTTCGGCGGGGTGGAGACGAGGATCATCGTGGGCGTGCTCGCGGTGCCCCTCTCGGCGGCGGTGCTCGCGGCGTGCCTGGGGATGTTCTACTCCGCGTGGGTGGATCGCCCGCTGCCGGCGATCATCTCCGCGTTCGTCACGCTCGCGGGGCTGATGTTCCTGGGGCCGCTCCTGGCCGCGATCCTGGTGAACACCAACCTGCTCTCCAAGACCGGGCTCGGGCTGCCGACGCTGCTGGCCTCCTCGGCGCCTTTGATGATGGCCGGGCTCTCGATCACCGCGATGGAAGGGGGCGGCGGGGGGCCCATCCCCGGTGCCATGATCGAGAAGGCGACCGTGATCTGCACGATGTACCACATCGGGCTCACCCTTCTCGTGTTCCTCGCCACGACCGCGACGCTGCGGCGGACCATGCTCTCCACGGGCGCGCAGGCGCCGGCGGAGCCCAAGGGCCAGGGGGGCAGACGGGCGAGCCGTGAGATCGGGGATCGGCCCGTTCTGTGGCGCGAGATCCGCCAGCCGGTGCTCCGCCGACGCTGGATAAAGATCGCGTTGGGCGTGCTGATCATCGGCGGGCTGCTCGCGGTTCACGCCTCGATCAACTCGTCGGAGCGTGACGATTTTCTCACGGGCTCGACGGCGGTGGGCGTGATCCTGTCCTTGTTCATCGCGGCGGTCTCGACCGCGGGCGGGATCACGGGCGAGCGGGAGTCGCGGACGCTCGACAGCCTGCTCACCACGCCGATGTCCGCGCGGGAGATCGCCGCGGGGAAGTTCTGGGGTTCGCTCCGGCGCGGGATGGTGCTGCCGGTGATCGTGGTGGTGCACCTGCTGCTGGGGGGCGTGCTCACGGGAGAGCTGCACGTGGTGGTCCTCCCCGCGTTCGTGCTGCTCGCGCCGGGGCCGATCGCGCTGCTCGCCGCGACCGGGGTGTGGTTCAGCTCGACGTCGAAGAAGAGCGTGTCGGCGGCGGTGTGGAACCTCGCGTTCGCGCTCCTGATCTGGCTCGTGCCGTTCATCTTTCTCGGGATCGTGTTCGGGCTGCTGCTGCGGGTGGGCGGGCGCTGGGATGACTATGCGTTCTCGACGGCGGCGGTGGTCAATCCGTTGGCCATGATCGTGGTCGCGGTGCTCGGCTCGAGGTACGACTACGGCAACTCCGCGGCCGACTTCGACCTATTCGACTTCGGGCGCGTCGGGATCCCGGCGTTCCTCCTGCTGTGCGCGGTCTTCCTGACGCTGTACGTCCTGGCCTCCTGGCTCGCGCTGCAGTTCGCGGCGAGGGCTCTGGCGCGGCGGACGCTGCGCACGTGGTGAGCCGCTACGCCCGCGTCGGGGCGGGGACGAGGTCGCTCAGGATCTGGAGGGCGCGGTCGATCTTGGCGCGGTCGACGTCGAGGTGGCAGACGGCCCGGAGGCGCGTGGCGTGGGCGGGGAGCATGAGCACGCCGCGGGCGCGGAGCGCGTCGGCAAGCTGCGGCGCGGTGATCGGGACGCCCGGCTCGATGTCGAAGAACACGAGGTTGCTCTCGACCCCCACGCGCTGCTGCTCCTGGTCGAGCACGAGCCCGTCGATGGCGCAGAGGCCCTGGGCCAAACGGCGCGCGTTCTCGTGGTCCTGCGCCAGACGCTCGCGGTGGTGATCGAGGGCGTGGAGGGCGGCGGCGGCGAGCACGCCCGACTGGCGCATCGTCCCGCCGAACATCTTGCGGAAGCGGTGCACGCGGGCGATGGTCGCGCGGTCACCCGCGACGGCCGAGCCCGCCGGGGCGCCCAACCCCTTCGAGAAGCAGCAGGAGACGCTGTCGAAGTGCTGGGCGTAGTCGTGGGGTGAGAGCCCGCTGGCGGCGCAGGCGTTCCACACGCGGGCGCCATCCATGTGCAGGCGCAGCCCGGCCTGGCGTGCCGCCTTCGTGACGCGCCGGAGCTGGTCGAGAGGCCAGACCGAACCCCCGCCCCGGTTGTGCGTGTTCTCGAGGATGAGCAGGCGGCTGTTGGGGGAGTGGATCCCCGCGGGGCGGATGGCCGCGGCGAGGTCGTTCACGTCGAAGAGCCCGCGGGCGCCGGCGAGGGGGCGGACCATGCACCCCGACAACGCCGCGGGAGCCCCGGTCTCGTAGTGGATGATGTGGCTGCCCTCGTGGGCGATGATCTCGTCGCCCGGCTCGGTGTGGGCGCGGATGGCGGTCTGGTTGGCCATCGTCCCGGTGGGGACAAAGCACGCCGCCTCCTTCCCCATGATCTCGGCGATGCGGTCCTGCAATCGCAGCACGGTGGGGTCGTCGCCCAGGACGTCATCGCCCACCTCGGCCTGGCTCATGGCGCGGCGCATCTCGGGGGTGGGGCGGGTCACGGTGTCGCTGCGGAGATCGATGACGTCCATGACGCAACACTAGAACGGGTATGGGTTGTGCGCGGCACTGCCAAGTTGGCAAGGCGGCAGGGCGGGGACTGCACGATTGCCAACCGGAAGGTCCGGAGAACCGCGCCCGGGCGGTCGCTCGCGGTGGCATGCGGGTTGCCTTTCTGTCTCCTGCCGCGGCGTGGTGCCCGCGGCACAAACGAGTGGCGAGCACGCGTCTCGCCATCAGCAAGGAGCCGCACATGAACCTGATCTCTCGGCGTGAACCGATCTCGAACCTGCCTTCAATCCTCGATCGCTTCTGGAACGAACCGTTCTTCGCGAACTTCATGAGCGTGCCCGGCTCCGGGATGGACGAGGGCACGCTGGCGCTGGACGTGAGCGAGGACGAGAAGAACGTGTACGTGCGGGCCTCGCTCCCGGGCTTCAAGCGCGAGGACGTGGACGTGGAGGTCCACGACGGCGTGCTCACGATCAAGGCCACGCACACCGAGGAGACCGAGGAGAAGTCGCAGCGCTTCTACCGCAAGGAGCGCCGGACGGGCTCGCTCAGCCGACGGCTCGCGCTCCCGGGCGTGGTGCTCGAAGGGCAGACCGAGGCGGAGCTGAAGGATGGCGTGCTGACGCTGGCGCTGCCCAAGAGCCCGAACGCGACTCCCAAGAAGGTGAAGATCAAGTAGCGCTCAAGGGCAGGCCTCCGGGGCGGAAAGGCGGGCCAAGGCCCGCCTTTTCTGCGCGCAGAAAGAAGGCCGCACGCACAGACGGCGGGCGGCCTCCCGGTGTGAATGACGGGTTGGTTCAGCAGCCGGCTTCGAAGCGGGTGAGGTAGTAGATGAGGTCGTCGATGGTGACCCCGCCGTCGCCGACTCCGTTGCCCGAGCCGTCGTCGAGGTCGGCGGCGGGGTCGCCGTTCTCGAAGAGCCCGAGGTAGTAGAGGAGGTCGTCGATGGTGACGCCGTCGTCGGGGACGCCCGTCCCGCTGCCGTCGTCGATGTCGGCGGGGCAGCCGCCGAGGCGGACGCGCAGCCCGGACGACGTGCCGCAGGCATTGGTGAACTCGACGTGGTAGTAGCCGAAGTCGCTGGGGTAGGCCGGGTAGATGTCGAGGCTATCGGTCCCGAGCCCCTGGATGCGTCCGAAGTCGCTGTCGGTGATCTCGGTCCCGTTGCGGAACCAGGAGTAGGTCATGGGATGATTGCCGACGACCTGGACGGAGTAGCCCATGGTGTAGTCGACCCCGATGACCCCGCCGTACGTCCCCATGACGTGCCAGTAGGGCCCGCGGCAGCCCGAGTCGTTGTTGAAGGCCCAGGCGTAGATGATGTGGGAGGAGTCGGCGACGCCGGTGGCGGCGGTGAAGCCGGTCCACATGTGCCCGTTGTCGGTGATGTCGTCGCCGCCGATGTCGGTCAGGTCCACGTTGACGCTGAGGACGAGGACGTTATCGACGTAGACGGTCATGACGCTGGGCGTGACCCCGCCGTCGGGCGAGGGGGTGTAGTCGACCACGCCCGTGTGCGTGGCGTAGTCGAGGATGTTGACGCCCAGGGGGAGCAGCTCGGCCGACCCGAGCGAGAAGGTCTCGCTCGCGGAGATCGCGCCGAGCCCGCCGGTCTGAATAGAGACATTGGGCGTGGGCGCTTCGCCGCAGCACGACCAGGTATCGAACTCAACGGCGAGGGCGGAGCCGATCCCTTCGTACCCGAGCCCGCCACCCCCGCTGCCCAGGGCGGTGCTGCCGTCGATGCCGTTGTGGAGGACGAAGGCAAACCCGTCGCCGTCGGAGTCGATGTTGGGTTCGATGCGGAACTCGAAGGTCGTGGTGAACCCGTCGGTGACGAACTCTTTGGTGTTGTACCACATGGCGCCGGCCTGCCCGGCGCCCGAGGTGAGCTTCACCTGGTAGACGTCAAAGCTCGACAGCCCGACGAGCGTGTGCGTCGCCGGAAAACCAAAGGCGAACGCGTTGGAGAAGGTGGCGTGGGTGCTCTCGCACACCGCCCCGACCCCCGCGAGCGCCGCCGCCGCCGCGAACCCACGAACCCACGCCGATCTTTGAACACACCGGAACATCGCGATCTCCTTTAGGGCGGCACAGGGCCAGCACCCAAAGGACGTAGCGGGGCGACGCGAGGGTCTGACACAATGCGCGAGAACCGGCAAGAAAAAGTCAGAACGGCCCGAGAACCACCCCGGTCGATCCGTGCATGGCCTCCCCGGCCGCGTGGTGTCGCGGGGCACCCACCCCCAAATGAGCGGCCCAAATGAGCGGCCCAATGAGCGGGTCTAGCACCCGGCCTCGAAGCGAACAAGGTAGTAGATGAGGTCGTCGATGGTGACCCCGCCATCGAGCGTGTTGGTGCCCGTGCCGTCATCGACGTCGGCGCAGGCGTCGCCGGCCTCGAAGAGGTCGAGGTAGTAGAGGAGATCGTCGATGGTGACCCCGCCGTCGGGCGTGCCGGTGCCCGAGCCATCATCGAAGTCGGCGACGCAGGCTCCGCCCCAGCAGCCGGTGCTCTCGGGGGTGAACTCGATGCCCTTGTAGGCCATGCCCGCCGGGGCGGTGGCGATGACCGAGAAGCTGGGGGAGGCGCCGTCGTCGACGATCTTGAGGAGGAAGCTCCCGGCGGTGCCGGTCGCTGAGGCGTAGAGCTCGGGCTGGCCGAGGGTGTTGAGCCGCCCGGCGAGGTAGCGGATCCTCGTGGTGGCGGGGATGCCGGAGGTGGTGAGCGAGACCTGGAACCACCCGCCCAGGAACGACTCCCAGCGTTGGAGCCCGCCGGAGGTGACGACCGCGCTGTCGTCGGCGATGTACAAAAGCGTGGGGCTGAAGATGACCCACCCGCCCGGGGAGTTTCCCGTGCTCGTGGCGCCGAAACCCGAGAGGACAGAGTTGCCCCCGCCGCCGGTGGTGGGCAAACCCGCGGAGATAGTGCTGATGCCGTTGAGCATGTTCTGAGCGGAGGACGCGTAGAGCTGCCCCTGGAAGATGCGGAGGACCCTGGTGTTGGTCATGAGGGTGGAGCCGGTGTCGTTCACGAGGGTGCTGGGCCCGCCGCCCAGCGTGACGTACCGAATGCCGTTGTTGCCGGCGCCGATCCAGAACGCGGACCCGTCATCGCTGACCACCGTGCGGATCGCCCCGGCGCTGTACGCGTCGGTCACGGCGGTGGTCGTGTCGATCAGCCCCAACGCGTCCACGCGGGCCACGACGCGCGCGGCGGTGGCGGTGGACGTGCTCGCGACGCTGGGCGTGCCGGGCGCGGCGTCATAGCCCCCCAGGGTGAGATACCGCCCGTCCGTCGAGCGGAAGAGGTGCCCCTCGGTGGTCGAGGATCCGCCGAGCACGAGGGCGTGGCTCGTGCCCGATGGGGTGGTGGGCATGGCGATGGACTGCACCAGCGTGCCCGCGGTGGTGAGCTCGTCCAAGTGCACGGGCACCGCGCCGCTCCCGAGCGCGCCCCCGTCGCCCACGCGGACCACGACCAGATTGCCGGGGGTGAACGCCGCCGCGGCGCAGACGTCCGCCAGCGACGCCCCCGCCAGCACCATCAGCCCAACACACGCCGAGATGTTCATGAGTGAGTCTCCGCTCCGCCGCGGTCTATGGCGGCACGAGTTCAAGGATACACGAAGGACGGGCGGGTTCCAAGAGGGAACCGGGTCGCGGCGGCGGCTAGTGGGCCAGCCCGCGCGGGCCCTTCTTCCCCGCAACGCGCTCGTGGTAGCCCTTGCCCTTGCGTTCGTACTTGGTGAACCCCAGACGCTCGAGGTTCTGGTTGGACAACGCGGCCTTGCCCTTCATGTCCGACCATTTCCCCGCGATGTTCGGCGCCACGATGGCGCGTCGGCATGGTTTGCCCGTCCCGGGCTGCTCGGTCAGGGCGTCGTCCTTCATCGACTGGAAGAGCTCGAAGATCTCCCCGGTGGGCCGGCCCTTGTTGTCGAGGATCTCGTACTGATAGATCGGCATGGTGTTCCTTCAAGGCGTCGTGCCGCCGAACGTCCGCCCGCTCTCGAGGTCGGTCATCGACCACGCGAGCTCCTTGCAGAGCCTCATGAGGACGGGCCAGGCGATGTCCTCGTCGTTGAGGGAGAGGAGGGCCTGGGCGATGGTGTCGGTGGAGGTGGCGAGCTCGACGGTGAACCCGGGGCCGTAGAGCCGCTCGGTCGCCCCGCCGGTCGGCGAGCCGTCGGGGGCGGTGTTGAATCGGGCGAGGGCGTCGAAGACCTCGCGCCGTGTGCCGAGGGACGCCGCGGCGCCGGGCTTGCAGGTGAGGGCGAGCTGTCGTCGCGCACGGGCCATGGAGGAGTGTAAGCCCGGGCGCGGGAGGGCGTGCCGCTCACCGGCGTCGGCGCGGGAGCGCGAGGAGGCCGAGCAGACCCAGGATGCCGGGCGCGGGGATGACGGTGATCGAGGCGTCGGTGATGGTGATCGGCACGTTGTACACCTCAAGCGGCCAGCTATGGGTGACCGCGTCGTCGTGATACAGTTGGATCTTGGGGAGCCCCTCGGGAGTAAGAAGCCCCCACGTCGAACCGATCGTTCGGGTGCCCGGGCTTCCATCCAGCGAGAGTTCGTACTGAAAAATGCGGATCGGATTGCGGAGGTCGAAAAAGTCTGTACCGGTGGGATGACCCTGCTGGACTGTCGTCCAGCGAACGCCCATGCCGGGAGGATCGGAGTCGGAGGACGGGTCGATCTTGATGAGATCTCCCTGCCGCAATCCGCGCGGAGCGCCGCCGCTCCCGATCCCCCAATCCACCGTGGGTCCGATGGTGCCGGAGAGAGGTTCGCCAGCCAGGAACTGACTGACGCTATCTGCGGCGCCCGAGCCGTCTAGGCCGCGAACGATGCCGTCAAAGCGCGCAGAGCTCAGGATCGTTCGCTCGCCCGCTGGTGTCCCGGACCAGCTCGCCATCAGCCGCACCAGAACAGCCGATTGGCCCTGAGGAACGTCCGCGTGCGCCATCCATGTTGCGCCACTGTCTGTGGAGACCTGCCACACCGCCGATCCTTGCATGGACTGCGCGACCGCGGTGTGGCACAGAATGACTATCGGAACGATCGAAAGCAAGCGAAGGTCGGAGCGAGCGATCATGCGGATCTCCTGTGACGCTTGCCTAGTAGCACGGCAATCCGAGCAGAGCATGGATGTCGAGCACACCGCCGCTGACGCAGAGAGAGTTCATCGCGGTGACGGGTCTTGCGGTCGACACGAGCCGTTCAACCATGTCCGGTGCTGTTGTCACGATCCCGGCCTGGAAGCACAGGGCCGCGGCGCCGGCGACCATCGGCGCCGCAAAGGAGGTTCCGCCCGTGAAGTTGCCGCCCAAGCCATTGCTGTTGTCGAGGACACGGATGTTCAAGCCCGGTGCATACAGGTGTACGGTGTAGTGCCCGTAGTTGAAGTTCGGGGCATCCGCTTGATCGCTGCCGGACACGACCACCATGTTGCTGAGCTTGTAGAGTGCCGGGTATTGCGGGGTGGACGGGGGCGCCGTGTCGAGGTTGATGGTTCCGTTCCCCGCCGTCGGCGCGGGAGCGCGAAGACGCCGAGCAGGCCCAGGATGCCTGGCGCGGGGACGACGGTGATCGAGGCGTCGGAGACGGTGAGCGGGACGTTGTAAGGAGCAAATTGCCAGCTGTGGGTGATCGCGTCGTCGTGAAGCACCTGGAGCCTCGGAAGACCCTCGGGTGTTCGCGTGCTCCAGAGGGAGCCGATCTCTCGCGTCCCGACGGTGCCGTCGAGGAAGAGTGTGTACTGCATGAGGCGAACGGGGTTCGCCAAGTCCAGCCACTCGTTGAGTGATGGATGCCCCTGCGTGATGAGCACCCTGTTCGGCCCGACGCCGGGCTCGGCGTTGTCGAAGATCGAGTCGATCCTGAGGATTTCGCCCTGGCGATAGCCGATCGGGGGCCCGCCCATCCCCGTCCACGTGAGGGAAGGCCCCGGGAATCCCTGTGGGGTCTCCGAGGTGACAAAGCCGCCGACGGTGTCATTGAGGCCGGCGCCGATCCCGCGCACGATACCGTCAAAGCCGGTCGAAGCGAAGGCGGTTCGTTCGCCGGCGGGCGCCCCCGACCACGTGGCGATCAGCCTGACAAGCACCTGCTGCTGCCCGGAACCGACCGAGACGTCTTGCTGCCATGTCTCGCCGTTGTCCGCGGAAACTTGCCATGCGGCGCTGCCCTGCAAGGACTGGGCGCAGGCGCACGAGCCGGCACCCTCAAAGGCCACCGCCAAGATAACAAGCGACCGAACGTGCCTACGGGTTGAGTTACTCACGGGTGTGCTCCTAGTAACACGGCGCGTTGAGCAGAGCGTTGATGTCGAGCACGCCGCCGCTGACGCACAAGCCGGACACCGCGGACACAGGCCTAGCTGTGGACTTGAGTCGGTTGACCATGTCTGACGACGAGGAGACGATCTGTGCCTGGAAACAAAGCGCGGCCGCCCCGGCGACCATCGGCGCCGCGAAGGACGTTCCCGAGGTGTAGTTGGTGAGAACGCTCTGGTCGAGCACTCGGATGTTCTGACCGGGCGCGAAAAGATCAACAGTCGTGAGACCAACGTTCGACGGTGGGAATCGAGCATCGAGCTGCGTGCTCGCGCCGACGACAATGATGTTCTTCATGTTGTAGAGCGCCGGATACTGATGATACGAGCTTGGCACAAGGTCGAGATCAAGAGCGCTGTTTCCAGCGGTCGCGACGACCAGCACGTCGTTGGTGTCGGTGCTCTTGAACGCGTCCTCAAGTGCGGGCGAGGGGACCACTCCCCAGCTGCAGTTCACGATGCGAGCCCCATTGCCAATCGCATAGTCCAGTCCTTTGATCGCCCAAGACGAGACCACGCCGCCAACGCAGCTTGTCGCGCGAATGGGCATGATCTTCCCAGAATGGACGACGCCGCAAATCTGAAGCGAGTTGTTCCCGTCGGCTCCCGCGACGGACATGACTCCCGTTCCGTGTCCGCCACCCTCAGTCGCGATCTTGGTGGGATAACTACTGCTCAGAGCATCCCACGGATCGCCGTCAGGCGTTCTTCCGGCTTGTTCACAATCAAAGTCGCCCGTAATCTCATCAAACGCCGCCCCGTGCACGTCGTCGACCACGCCGTTGTTGTCATCGTCGATGTTGTTCCCGGGGATCTCTCCCGGGTTGGTCCAGATGTTGGCGGCGAGGTCCGCGTGGTCGTAGTTCACGCCGCTGTCCAGCACCGCGATGATCACGTCCGGAGCGTCGGTCAGCGCCTCCCAGCCCTCCACCGCGCGGGCATCGGCCCCATAGGTCCCCGTGATCCCATTGACCGTCTGACCGGTGTTGCGCAGCCCCCATTGCTGGGTGAAGTACGTGTCGTTGGGCACCACGCCGCAGGGGGGCGTGGTCTGGTCCAGGTGTCCCAGAAAATCCTCGTGGGCGTAGCGGACGCCCGGGAGGAGCGCGATGGTCCGGGCGATCTCCCGCTCCCCGCCCGGGGGCATCTTGACCCGGATCAGCCCCGGGATGTGTCGTGCCCGCCACTCCACCCTGCCCTGGCTGATCGTCTCGATGGCCATGAGAAGCTCGGGGTTGCCCGACCAGTCCCCATCCAACCCCACGAGGAGGCTGCCCGTGAGAATCCGGGGCGGCGGATCGTCGGCAAGGGCTACCCCCCCCCGAGAAGAGCAATGGCACCCGCGGCTACGAACACGCGACGAACAGCATGGCCCATGGCGACGGTTCCGAGAACCCCGCTTCAATATGCCTCACAAACGTCGCGCGTGCCAGGGGGATCTCGAAAAAAACTCCGAAGCGAAGCGGCTATTCCTCGTCTTCTTCGGTGAGCAGCTCCACCGCCGCGTCGAGGAGTTTTTCGAGCGGCACGGGCTTCTGCATGTAGCGGTCCACGCCCAGGCTCTTGGCGTAGGCCTCGTGGCGCTTGCCCTCGTTGGCGGTCACCATGATGACGGCGGGGCTGTCCTGGAACCCCTTGATCTTCTCGAGCACGAGGAAGCCCGAGCGTCTCGGGAGCATCATGTCGAGGATGACCAGGTCGGGCGGTTCCTCGCGGCAGATGCGCACCGCCTCGTTCCCGTCCGTGGCGAGCTGCGTGAGCGCGCCCTCGGACTGGAACGCCGCGTCGATGGATTCGAGGACGTCGCGATCGTCATCGACGATCAGCACCTTGACGTCGTCGAGGCGTCCGGGCGGAAAGTCGGTGGAGTCCTTGTTGTTCCGGGTTTCGACCATGGCTCCGCTCCTGTGCTCTTGAATTCTTCGGACACCGCCCGAGCTCCACACCGCAGATCCCGGGGGCGGGCTAGCCGGTCGCGACCAGCTCCGCGTCCTTGCGGCTGCGCTCTTCCAGGCGTTCGAGCTCCTCGCTCGTCATCCAGGGGAGCAGGCGCAGCTTCTCCCGCAGGCTCTGGGGGAAGGGTTTCCCGCTCCGCTCGTGGGGCGGCCTGCTCCGCCAGATACGGTGCATCCAGAGGTACTGTTCCGGCGCCTTGCGGATCATCAGCTCCATTGCACGCCGATAACGCGCCGTGAGGTAGAAGAGCGGGTCCGGGTGCTGCGTCCAGTCGTCGGGCCCGAAGCTATCGACGACCTCCGCCGAGTACCGCATGGAGGCCTGCCCGGTCGCGTGGATCCCCCGGCGGGCGGGGATCCTGGAGGCGGGGGCGTTGGGGGCGCCCGGGGGGGCGTCGGGGTCGGGCTCGCCGGGGGAGAGCCTCCGGGCCATCCCGCAGGCGATGCTGGCGTTGGCCTGCATGGCCAGGAGCCCGATGGACTTGTAGGTGGAGGTCAGCCGCCCGAAGAACGGGACGAAGACGCCCCGCTCCCCGCCGTTCTGGTCCGCCACGAGCCCGATGGGCACGCCCGCGCGGAGCGCCGGGGGGAGCGTTTTCATGGCTCCGAACTTGCTGACCAGCGTGAGCCCCTGGCGCTGGCGCGTGTCGCGCATCCACGCGTCGAGGGGTTTCAGGTCCAGCGGGCGGTAGACGGCCTGCATGGGAAACCCCAGCATCGAGACCGCGTAGCCGATGAGTTCCCAGTTCCCGCAGTGCCCGGTGATGAGCACGACCGGCCCGCCCTCGATCAGGCGTCGGGCGCCCTCGGTGATGCGGGACAAGCCGAGATGGCGG
The DNA here is from genome assembly GCA_964614075.1 of uncultured Phycisphaeraceae bacterium. Classification (GTDB taxonomy): domain Bacteria; phylum Planctomycetota; class Phycisphaerae; order Phycisphaerales; family UBA1924. The sequence goes on along the minus strand of CAZTJZ010000030.1, from coordinate 8,165 downwards.
GTGAAACCCTCCTCGGTGATGAGGCGTGGCGCGTAGAGGATCTCAACGCCCAGCTGGAAGAGGTGCTCGTACGCGGCGATGGCGGTGGCCCGGACGCGGTCCTCGTCCCAGTCGGGGTAGGCGTCGCGGAGGTTGTTCAGGGCTCGCGGGAACTTCTTGCGGTTGATGCGGCTGGTGGCGAAGGCCCGCGCCGCCGCTCGCGCGACCTCGCCCGCGCGGTCGACGGGGACGATGAGCGGCACGGAGAGCACGCCGCGGAACACCCCCGCGAGGGCCTCCTGGACCCACATCGGCGCGCGGCCCTTGAGCAGATGTTTGAGCGACATCTCCGCCACTCCGCGGCGTGTGCCGCGATCTCTCGCGCCGCCCGAGGGGTACGTCGGCTAGCGGGAGACCATCGCGGGGCTCTTCCCGATGAGCGTGTACAGACGGTTCTCGTTGAGGATCGGAACGCTGGTCTCCGAGGCCTTGCGGTAGAGATCGTCGTACTTCGTGGCCGCCTGCTGCTGACGGACGAACTCCTGGAAGACCTCGAAGGGCGCGTCGCTGGCGGGCTGGGGCGGGAGGATGGGGCGCTCGCCCAGGATCAGGAAGTCGGCGTCGCCCGCGAGCTCGTCGCTCGAACGTCCGCCCCACGCCTCGACGAGGGCCTTGAGGTCATTGCGCTCGCCCGGGGAGGGGAACCCGTCCCGGTTGATGTCGAAGTTGCCGTAGATCACGAACTTGTACACCTTCTTGGGGTCGTAGACGGCGTTGGCGACCACGTCGCCCGAGACCACCGGGTTGCCCCGGACCTCGCTGGTGATCCGGCACGTCGCGCTCGACGGGCCCACGTTGATCACCTCCATCGTCGCCTTCCCGCGCGGGTAGTTGCCCGCGTCGTCGGGGCGGATCGAGGACGCGTCGGCGTAGACCGTGAACGTCATCCCCAGACGCACCCGCTGCTGCTCCCCGATCGAGATGAACGCTTTGTGCTCGGCGCCGTCCACCCCGATCACCTGGGCGTCCACAAGCGAGAACTCGTCCGCGGGACGCAGGATCTCCTTGTTGCGTTCGGCACGCAGCGACAGGAGCTGGTTCCGCAGGATCAGGTTCTCTTCCTTCAGGCGCGACACGCTGTCGTTGAGGCGCTTCTTCTCCGCGGAGAACTCGCCCTCGGCCTTGGTGACGCGGGTGTCGAGGTTCTGCTTGTACTGCTCGGTGCCCGCGCGGTTCTCCTCGACCTCCCCGCGGTACTGCGCGATCTGCGCCGTCAGCGTCTCGACCGTGGCCTTGTGCTCGGCCTCGATGCGGGTGACGCGGGCCGTCTCGTTCTTGAGGTTCTCGTTGGCGGCGGCGCGGTCGGCCTCGGCCCGCTGCAGCGCGACGTTGGTGTTCGACACCGTCTGGGTGAGGTCCTTGATGATGGTCAGGAGCGGGACCTTGTTCTTGGCCGCCTCGATGGCCTCGAGCTTCTTCTCGAGGGTGGCGGGGGTGTCGCTCCGCACGCCCGTCACGGCCTGCATGGTGTTCTGCGTGCCCTCCTGGAGGTACTGGACCACGCTCTTCTTGGAGCCCTTGGCCTGGGTGACCAGGCTCCGGACCCAGTCCTGGTTTCGCTCGCCGGCGCCGATGAACTCGGCGACGTCGGCGCGGGCCGTCTGGAGATTCGCCTCGGCGTCCTTGTACTTGGAGAAGTACATCGCCCAGAGAACCAGGAACGCGAGGGTGGAGACCGCCAGGAGGAAGATCGCCGTGCCCACGCCGACGCCGATGCTGCTTCTGCCCGCCATGAACACTGCTCCTCAGGCCCGGCACGCCGGGCGCGTTCGATCCGCCGACCACGTGGATGCACACCTCGCGGACTCACACCCCGCGAGCCCACCCCCAGAAGTGTCCCTTCCGGGGTCCGGGTGTCCCCCGAGCCGTGGCCCGTCGGGCCCACAGGGTATCCCGCCCGGGCGCAATACGGCACGTCGGGCCGGTCTCCGCTACGCACCCCGGGGCCACCCGGATGCCAGAGGATCAGTCTCTCGAAAAGCCGTCCGCGCGTCAAGTCGCGCGGGTGTTGCGCTACCACGAACCAAACGATCCGCTCTATCCTCGCCCATGCCCATCCCGCGCTGGATCGTCACGGTGTTGCTGCTCGTCGGGTCCAACGCCTTCATGACCACGGCGTGGTACTACCACCTCAAGCAGAAATCCTGGTCGCTGTTCGTCGCGATCGGCGTGTCCTGGCTCATCGCGCTCCCGGAGTATTGCCTGCAGGTTCCGGCGAACCGGCTCGGGCACGTCGACCATGGCGGGAGCTTCACCGCTCCCCAGCTCAAGATTCTCCAGGAGGCCATCACGCTGGTCGTCTTTGGTGTGTTCTCGGTCCTGGTCCTCAAAGAACGCCTGCGGTGGACGGACCTGGTCGCGGCGGGGCTGGTCTTTGCCGCGGTCTTGGTGTCGCAGTTCGGGAAGCTCTTGACACGGTCCGAGGTCGGGGCGTGAGCCTGCGTCAAGTCATCGTGATCGGGGGGGGCGTGGTGGCGGCTCTCCTGGTGTACTGGCTCCTGCCCGGGGGCGAGGTGGACGCGCAGGGGGTGGTGGTGAAGGGGCTCACCCACGCCGGGCGGGCGACGGCGGCGGTCGGGGCGTTGATGGCGGTGTGGTGGATGACCGAGGCGATCCCGGTCGAGGCGACGGGGCTGGTGCCGCTCACGCTGTTTCCGATCCTGAAGATCGCGCCGGTGTCGCAGGCCGCGGGTCCCTACGCGGACAAGGTGATCTTTTTGTTCCTGGGGGGGATGATCCTCGGGGCCGCGCTGGAGCGGTGGGGATTGCACACGCGGGCGGCGATGTTCGTGGTGGGGCGGGTGGGCGCGAGCCCACGCCGACTGGTGCTGGGCGTGCTGCTGGCGACCGCGGTCATCAGCATGTGGGTCTCGAACACGGCGGCGGCGGTCCTGATGCTCCCCATCGGGGCGAGCCTTTCGGCGCTCCTGGGAGAACCCGGGAAGCGCCACGCGGCGCCGATTGTGCTCGCGGTGGCGTACGGGGCGAGCATCGGCGGGCTGGGGACGCTCATCGGGACGCCCCCCACGGCGCAGTTCGCGGCGTTCGCGGAGAAATCGCTCGCGCGCCCCGTGACGTTCGCCGAGTGGATGGGCTTTGGCGTGCCCGTGATGGCGGTGCTCCTGGTGCTCGCGTATGTGGTGCTGACGCGCGTGGCGTTCCGGGTGCCCGGCGGGAGCGGCGCGGGCGTGCGCGAGGCGCTGCGGGCGCGATCGCCCGGCGCGTGGTCGCGGGGCGAGATCGTGTCGCTGATCGTGTTCGTCGCGGCGGGGGCGCTGTGGTCGACGACGGCGTTCACGAGGCTCGACGACGCCACGATCGCCATCGGGGCGGCGCTGGCGCTGTTCCTTATCCCCGTGGAAGGCGGGCGGGCGGCGCTCACGTGGCGCGAGGCGGAGAAGCTTCCCTGGGGCGTGCTGCTGCTCTTCGGGGGCGGGCTGAGCCTGGCGGCGGCGCTCTCGGCGCACGGCGTGGATCGGTTCGTGGCCGGTCACGCGCAGGCGCTCTCCGGGCTGCCCGTGTACGCGCTGCTGCTCGTCGTCGCGCTCGCGACGATCCTCCTGAGCGAGCTGGCGAGCAACACGGCGCTGGTGGCGGTGATGCTCCCCATCGCGGGGGCGGTGGCCCCGGGCGTGGGCGTGCCCGAGGCGGTGCTGCTCGTCACGGTGACACTCTCGGGGAGCCTGGGGTTCATGCTCCCCCCGGCGACGCCCCCCAACGCGATCGTGTTCGCCTCGGGACGGGTGTCGATGCGGACGATGATCCACGCCGGGGTATGGATGGACGCGGCGTGCGCGCTGCTGGTGCCCGCGATCGTGCTGGCGGCGTGGAAGCTGGGGATCCTGCCCGGGGTGTGAGCGAGGAACACGCAGACACAGGCGGGACGCCTGGGCCATGAGGAGAAGTAGGAGAGCGGATCGCTCAGCGCGGGCGGGTCAGCTCGTGGATGAAATGGGCGTGGCTCTTGGCGCCCATGCGGAAGCAGTCGATCTCGAACTTCTCGGTGGGGGAGTGGACGCGGTCGTCATCGAGCCCGAAGCCCATGAAGATCGTGTCGAGCTTGAGGCGGCTCTTGAGCATGCCGGCGACGGGGATGCTCCCGCCCGACTTGATAAGCGCGGGCTTCTTGCCCGTGGCACGCTCGACGGCTCGGAACGCGGCGGAGAGATGCGGCGAGTCGATGGGGACCGTGACGCCGAACCCGCCGTGGTGGTCGTGAAGCTCCCATCGGCATCCCTTGGGCGTGTGTTTCTTGAGCCACGCGAAGAAGAGCTTCACGATCTTCTTGGGATCCTGGTCGGCGACGAGGCGGAAGGAGACTTTGGCGCTGGCCTGGGCGGGGATGACGGTCTTGGCGCCCTTGCCCGTGTACCCGCCCCACATCCCGTTGATCTCCGCGGTGGGGCGTCCCCACTCGCGCTCGAGGGCGGAAAAGCCCGACTCGCCCAGGTCGGCGTTGGGCGGGAGTCCGATCTTCTTGAGGGCGGCCTTCTGGTTGAACTTGAGCCGGCGCCAGTTCTCCCGCTCGGCCTTGGCGAGCGGGCGCACGTCCTTGTAGAACCCCGGGATGGTGACCTTGCGTTTCTTGTCGTGGAGGAGCGCGAGCACGCGGGCGAGCTCGGTGTTGGGATTGGGGCAGCGTCCGCCCCAGAGCCCGGAGTGGAGGTCCTGGTTGGAGGCGTGGAGGGTGATCTCGGTGTACGCGAGCCCGCGCACGCCGTAGGTGATCGCGGGCCGGCCGCGCCCGAGCATGCCGGTGTCGGAGATGAGGCACACGTCGCACTTCTCGAGGGCGGCCCGGTGCGCGAGGACGAAGGGCTCCAGGTTCCCCGAGCCGCATTCTTCCTCGCCCTCCAGGAGGACGGTGAAGGCGGCGCCGTTGGTGGCGTGGCCCGAGGCGGCCTTCCAGGCCCGGCAGGCCTCGAGGAACATCATCACCTGGCCCTTATCGTCGACGGCACCGCGGGCCACGACCCGCTCGCCGGGCCCGCCCGGGACGGCGGGCTTGATCACGGGCTCGAAGGGCGGGGATTCCCACAGCTCCAGCGGGTCCACGGGCTGGACGTCGTAGTGCCCGTAGAAGAGCACGTGAGGCCCGCGGTAGCCGGCGGCGGGCTCGATCGTCGCGAGCACGATGGGGTGCCCGGGGGCGTTGGGCGTGCCCGTGGGGAGCACCTGGGCGGAGAAGCCCAGATCGGTCAGCTGCGCGGCGGCCCAGCGGGCGGCGGCGGCGCAGTCGTCCTTGTGCCGGGGGTCCGTGCTGATGCTGGGGATCTTCAGCCACGAGACCCAGCGGGCCAGGGACTGCGACTCGTTCGAGGCCAGGGAGGCGAGGGCGGCGTCGATAGACATGGCGTGGCTCCGGGCGGGAACGCGTAGCGTACGCGCGGAGCGGTCTTGGCGCGGGGCGGGAGTGTGCGGAGAAAGAAGAAGACACAGGCGGGACGCCTGTGCCACGAGAAGAGTCAAGGAAAACACGCCTGGGCTTGCGGGCGATCAACCGCCGATTTTTGACGCGGCCTTGTCCTGGCGGGCGAGCCACTGGTCGGCCAGGCGAACGATCTGCTCGTGGAGCTCTTTGGCGTTCTGCCCGTGCTCGCCCTTGACGTCGTTGATGAGGATGCAGAAGGCCAGGCGTCGCCCGGTGGTCCGCGAGGTGAGGTACCCCGAGAGGCTGCGCACGCCGTTGATGAACCCGCTCTTGGCGCGGACCTCACCCGCGAGGCGCTTGTCGCGGAAGCGGGAGTCGAGCGTGCCGGGTTTTCCGGGCTCGGCGAGGGAGTCCACGAAGATCGAGGCGGTGTCGCGTCGCGCGTGCTTGTCCAGCCAGCGGGCGAGGGTGTGGGGCGTGACGAGGTTCTCGCGCGAGAGCCCGGACCCGTCGGCGATCACGGTGCCCGCCGCGGCGTCGGGCCCGAGCATCTCCGTGAGCGTCATGCGGACCACGGCGGCGCCGTTCTGCCAGCTCCCGGGCTGCCCGCTGACCTCGCGCCCCGCGCGCTTCAGCAGGCACTCCGCGTAGAGGTTCTCGGAGAAGGTGTTGCAGCGCCGGAGCACGTCGGTCATGGGCGTGGCGATCACCGCGACCGACTGACCCCCCGACAGCCCCTCCGACGCTTCGGCCAGACGCACCACGGGCGATCCGGCGCTGGTCGGCACGCCGATCCCGCTCCGGGCCAGACGGTCGGCCACCAGCAGTCCCGTGTACACCGAGGGGTTGTGAAGCGTGATCGATTCCTCGCTCACCGAGCCCACGTCGCCCACGAGGTTCAGGCGATTGTCCAAGTCCTCGGTCGTCTCGCGCGACAGACGCAGCGTGTTCTTGCCCTGCGGGACGCTCCGCGCCCGGTTCACGATCTGCACCCAGGGAGACTCGGGCTGGATCCGCACGCCCGGCGGGGCCTGGGGAGGGCTCGACCGCGGCGTGGAGAACACCTTGATCACGTTGGCGTGGAAGTTCAGCCCGCCCACTTCGGCGCTGTACCCCCGCTGCAGGTTCTCCGCGCTCCAGCTGGGATGGGTCCACTCCCGGTCGAAGACCCGGTCGTCGATGATGAACTCCGAGACGTTCGTGAGCCCGGAGGCCTTGGCCTGCGTCACCAGCACGCCCAGCACGTCCTCGACGGTGAGCTTGGGGGTCATGGTGGAGAGGATCTCGGGGTCGCCCAGAGCCGGGTCGCCCCCGCCCCGGAGGATGAGCCTGTTTCCCTCGCGGAGAAGCTCGGTGCGGAACTGGAACGACCCCCCCAGGACCTTGAGGGCGGCGGCGCTGGTCAGGAGCTTCATGTTCGAGGCCGGGATGAACTTCTCATCGCCCCGGAACGAGGCGATGGCGTCGCCGGTCTCGCCGTCGATGATGCAGACCCCCACGCGGGCGGTCCCGAGCTTGCCCTGGGTGACGAGGTGCTGGACTTCCTGGTTGAGCTCCTGCCCCCGGGCCACAGGGGCCAGGGTCAGCGGCGCCAGAGTCAGGACGGCGGCAAGGACGTACGGACGCATGCGGACTCCTCCGTGAGCGGCACGATCGAACGGTAGACCCGGGACTCCCAAGATCGGACACCCACGCCCGCCGCCTGTACTCGGAGCAACGCCGGGCTCCGGGAGCATTCCAGTGAGCCGAGCTCGCCCCATGAGCCTTGACGGTTCTTGCTCAAGTTCAGCAAAGGAGCGGGTTTGGGGACGCGTTGAGGCGTCGGGAGGGTGTTCTTGCGGACACCCCGGATAGCATGTCGCCACAGGGGTGGAGGAGCGTTCACATGACGCGGGCAGCACGGATCGGGATGGCGTTCGTGGCGGTTGCGGTGGTGGGGGTGGGCTCGCTGGTGAAGGGGGGCGACCCGCCCAAGCCTCCGGCGTCCCCCTTCGCGCACGGGACGGGCGTGACGGCGGCGATGAAGGAAATGTCGTGGCTCGAGGGCACGTGGGACGTGACGATGGCATACTTCGCGCCCGACGGGCGCTCGTTCACGTCCAAGACCGAGTCGGTGATCGAGCCGATGCTGGGCGGGAGCTTCCTGCAGGAGAGGATCACGGTCCCCGCCGGACCGGGGCTGGACAATGCGATGGTGGGGATCCGCTCGTTCGATCGGTTCCGGAACGTGTACCGGGTGGTGTGGTGCGACTCGGTGATCACGCTGGCGGACGTGTACGAGGGCGTGGCGTTCGAGGGCGGGTTCCGTGTGGACAACGTGAAGACGAACACGCCGGGCGTCTTCGCGGGGCGGGAGTCCTACATGCGGATCACGCAGAAGCCCGGCGCGACCAAGGACGCGTTCACGCTGCTCTGGGAGGGGACCAGCGACAAGGGCCAGACGTGGTCCAGGGCGGCGGAGTACTCGTACGCACGGAAGAAGTAGAACCTACTTGCTCTTGGTGTCGCCCCTCGCGAAGATGCTGGCGACGTAGTTGAGCACGTCGGTGGCGCTGGTCTCGTTGTAGCCGAACTGCTTGATGAGGCGCTGCTTGACCACGTCGATCTTGGCCTGGGTCTCGTCGTCGACGACGCTCGAAACGAGGTTCTTGAGCTTGATGGTGTCGCGCTGGTCCTCGAAGAGCTTGAGCTCCAGGGCCCGGTACAGGCGGGCGTTGGTGTTGTACTCGAACTTCTTCCCGTCCAGCGCGAGGGC
>CAZTJZ010000029.1:0-27324 GCA_964614075.1 uncultured Phycisphaeraceae bacterium | reverse complement strand
TCCGCATCGCCGCGTCGGAGTATCCCGCGAGCCCCGCCTGGAAGAACGGCGCGTCAAACCCCGCCACGAGCGCCCGCACGCGCCCGTCCACGCCCCCCAGGGCCCCGAGCTCCTCCGCCACACGCCGCGGGTCGATCCCCTCCCCGCCCGGCGCGATCGCGGGCGTGGGGTCCGTCGCGTTGTTGCTCTGGCACGACATCCGGGCCATGATAGGGACATGCCAACGCGCCCCCGACTCGCCCTGCTCTGCCTTCTCCCCGCCCTGCTCGCCGCCTGCGCCAGCGACCCCGCCCCGCGCGCCCCGCGGTTCAACGACGCGCTCGTCCAGGCCGAGACACTCAACATCCAGGTCGTCCGACACGCCACCCGCATCGCCTTCACGAACACCACCGCGCGGTCCTTCGGGCCCTCACGCGTCTGGATCAACCGGCGCTTCGCACGCGACATCGACGCGCTCGCCATCGGACAGTCCGTCGATCTCCCCCTCGCCGAGTTCGTCGATGAGTACGGCGACCGCTTCCGCGCCGGGGGCTTCTTCGCCGCCGAGGCCCCCGACCGGGTCGTCCAGGCCCAGCTTGAGCCCGTCGTCCCCACGCCCGAGGTCAAGCGCGAGCTGCTGGGCCTGATCGTCGTCCAGGGTGAGTACTAGATGGCCAGAATCCTGGTCATCGCCCCGCACCCCGACGACGCCGAGATCGGCATGGGCGGCACCATCGCCCTCCTCGCCGACCAGGGGCACGACGTGCTCATCCTCGACCTGACCGACGGCTGCCCCACGCCCGTGGGCGACCGCCCCACGCGACTCCGAGAGGCCGACGACGCTCTTCACGCCCTCGCCTCGCCGCGAGTCTCGCGCCTCATGCTCGACCTGCCCAACCGCCGCGTGACCCACACGCTGGAGGCCCGCCACAAGGTCGCCTGGGTGATCCGCGCCCACCGGGCGCAGGTCCTCTTCCTGCCCCACCCCGAGGACGCCCACCCCGACCACCTCGCGGGCACCCGCATCGCCGAGGACGCGCGGTTCGACGCCAAGCTCACGGGGCTGGAGCTCCCCCCGCCCGCCCAAGGCCCAGGCCCTACCCCGCGCCCGCCCCTCACCCCGGGCCCGCCGATCTACCCGCGATGGGTGTTCTATTACTACTGCTCGCACCTGAAGCGGGTCCCCGACCCCACGTTCATCATGGACACGAGCGCCACGCAGGAGCGCAAACGCCGCTCCCTCGCCGCCTACCGCTCGCAGTTCGAGCTCAACCCCGCCAACGCCGGGCTGCTCGCGCGTCTGGACGCCCAGGACGCGTACTTCGGCTCGCGGATCGGCACGCCGGCGGGCGAGCCGTTCTGGTGCCGCGAGCCGCTGGGGCTGAGCGGGCTGGGGGCGCTCCCGATCTCCTGAGCCCGCCGGTTGTTTGCGCGGGGGCGCGGTGCTTTGATTGATCACGATCGCGACAAGAGCACCGATCGTGACGCGCCATGAACCCCACCGCACAACTCCTGGAGCCCGAGGTCCGCGAGCTGGTCCAGCAGGGACACTTCGCGGAGCTCCGCTCCATCCTGCACGAGATCCCCCCCGCCGACGTGGCGGACATTCTGGCCGAGCTCGACCCCGAGCAGTCGGCTCTCGCGTTCCGCTTTCTGCAGCGCGACGACGCGGGGCTGGTGTTCAGCTACCTCGCGCCCGAGAAGCAGGAGGCGCTCATCCAGAAGCTCGGGGCTGAGGGCGCCGTGCGCGTCGTCGAGGCGATGTCCGCCGACGACCGTGCCCGCCTGCTCGACGAGCTGCCCGGGGAGGTCTGCCAAAGGATCGTGGCCTCGCTCTCGCCCGAGGAACGCCGCGTCACGCAGGCGATCCTGGGCTACCCCGCGCGCACCGTCGGGCGCCTCATGACCCCCGACTACATCCGCGTGCGACCCGAGTGGACCATCGCGCAGACGCTCGACCACATCCGCCGCTACGGGAAGGACGCCGAGACGCTCAACGTGCTCTACATCGTCGACGACGCCGGCCGCCTCATCGACGACGTGCGCCTCCGCCTCGTGCTGCTCGCCCCTCCCGAGGCCCGGATCGAGGACCTCATGAACCGGTCCTTCTACGCCCTCAAGGGCGATCAGCCCCAGGAGGACGCGGTCCAGATGATGGCCAAGTACGACCGCACCGCCCTCCCCGTCATCGACTCCACGGGTGTGCTCGTCGGGATCGTCACCGTCGACGACGTCGTCGACGTCGCCCAGCAGCAGGCCACCGAGGACATGCAGAAGCTCGGCGGGGTGGGCCCCCTCGAAGAGCCCTACATGGAAACCCGCCTCTTCACCATGTTCCACAAGCGCGGCTTCTGGCTCTCCGCGCTCTTCGTCGGGCAGTCCATCACCATCATCGTCCTCGGGTCCTTCCAGGATCAGATCGCCAAGGCCTCGGTGCTCTCGGTCTTCATGCCGCTGGTCATTTCCTGCGGCGGGAACAGCGGGTCCCAGGCCGCCACCCTCGTCACCCGCGCCCTCGCGCTGGGCGAGGTCGGCGCCGCCGACTGGCTCCGCATCGTCCGGCGAGAGCTGATCACCGCCGGGCTGCTCGCCGCGATGCTCGCGATCATGGGCTTCATCTGCGTCGAGGTCTTCACTCGCGGGCTGGGCCAGGTCCACACCGAGCATCCGGCGCGCCTGGGGTTCACCATCGCCGGCGCCATCGCGAGCGTCGTGCTCTGGGGCACGGTCCTGGGGTCGCTCCTCCCGCTCTTCTTGAAGCGGATGCGCTTCGATCCCGCCACCGCGAGCAGCCCGATGGTCGCGACGCTCATGGACGCCTCGGGAACGCTGATCTACTTCGCCCTCGCCGTCTTCATCCTGACCGGGAGCGTGCTCTAACCGCGGGACGTCCGCGGGCGATCTACGCCGGCTGCGTCGCCAGCCCGCGCACGCTCGCCGCCCGGCGCGGGGCCGCCGCCTCCGTCTTTTCCGCCTCGGCGAAGCCCTCCCCGAACCGGAACAGACGGAAGCTGTTCCCCAGCACGAAGACGTCTCCCACAAAGTGATACAACGCCGCGATCGGCAGCGCCAACGCCCCCGCCATCGTGAGCACGCCCGTCGCCGCCAGCACCAGCCCCACGATCGCGATCACGATCGACGCCACGATGTTCTGCCCGATGATCGACTTGGTCCGCCGCGCCAGATCAATGAGGAACGGCACGCGCGACAGATCGTCGGTCATCAGCGCCACCCCCGCCGAGTTCGCCGCGATGTCCGAGCCCGACAGCCCCATCGCCACGCCCACGTCCGCCGCCGCGAGGCTGGGACCGTCGTTGATCCCGTCGCCCACCATCATCGTCCGGAACCCGCCCGCCACCAGCCCCTGGATCTGCTGGTGCTTCTCCTCGGGGAGACACTCCGCCTCGACCCGGTCCGCGCCCACCACCACGCCCACGCGCTTCGCCACGCTCAGCCGGTCCCCCGTGAAGATCGCGATCTGCTTGATCCCCATCTCCCGAAGACGCTGCATCACGCCCTTGGTGTTGCTCCGCACGGTGTCCTCGAGCCCCACGGCCCCCAGGTACCGCCCGTTCTGCATCACGTGCACGCCCGTCATCCCCTCGATCTTCGACTCCACCCCCAGGATCTCGTCCCCGATGGTCTTGTTCAGCTCTAGGAGCCAGCTCGACCGCCCGACGCAGATCTCGCCCAGGCTCGTCCGGGCCTTGACGCCCCGCCCGTGGATCTCCTGGTAGTCGTTGCTCCCGTCCACGCCGACGCGGGCCTGTTTCGCCGTGTCGAGGATGGAGAGCGCCAGCGGGTGGTTGCTGTGCTGCTCGCCATTCGCCGCCGCTCGGAGCAGGTCGGCCCCCTCGACCCCGCTCGCGGGGGCAAGCTTCGTGACCTTGAACTTGCCCGTGGTGATCGTCCCGGTCTTGTCGAACACCACCGCCGTCACCCCCGCGCTCGACTCGAGGTACATGGGCTGCTTGATCATGATGCCCAGTCGCGCCGCCGCGGCAAAGCCCGCCAGCATCGCGCTCGGGCTCGCGAGCAAGAGCGCGCTCGGGCACGCCACCACCAAGACCGTCACCGCCGTCAGCGCCGCCTCCGCACGCACCCCCGCGTCCCCCGACTTGCTCATCAGGAACCACACGATCGCCGCCACGCTCAGCACCACCGGCACGAAGAACCTCGCCACCTGCTCGATCAGCATCTGCCTCGGCGTGCGGCTCGACTCCGCCTGGCGGATCAGCTGCGTCACCTTCCCGATCGTCGTGTCCGCGCCCACCTGCGTCACCTGGATGTCCAGCCCGCCCGTCAGGTTCGTCGTCCCGGCGTACACCGGGTCGCCCACCGTCACCTCCACCGGCGCCGCCTCGCCCGTCAGCGACGCCTGGTTGATCGTCGACCGCCCCACGAAGACCTTCCCGTCCACGGGCAGGTTCTCCCCCGGACGCACGCGGACCACCGTCCCGATCTGCACCTGGGAGAGCGCCACCTCGCGCTCCGAGCCATTCTCCACGATCCGCGCCACGTCGGGCGTGAGCTGGACCAGCTCCTGGATCGCCCGCTGCGCCCCGGACGCCGACCGCCGGACCAACAGCCCGAACACCACCAGGATGAACGCGAGCCACCCCGCGGGGATGTACTGCCCGATGGCGATCGCCGCCGCGATGGCGATGGCCGCCAGCGTCGAGCTCGAGAGCCGCATCGTCCGGACCTCGGTCCACGCCGCCATGAACAAGGGCATCGCCAGGCACACCGCCCCGATCGCCGCCGGGATGTCCGACACCTCGTGCGGGATCCCCGGCACGATCTTGGCGATGCTCCCCACCAGCACCAGAACCCCGCCGATCATCGCCCAGAAAATCTGCTTCTCGATCTGGATCTCGTGGTGCGAGCAGCACGCCATGTCGGCGTCGTGCGTATGAGAGTGCGAATGAGCGTGCGCAGCGTGGGCCATACGCCAAGGTCTCCAAAGGTGGGTCGATCGCTCGAACGAGCCAAAGAGCGCCAAGGAGCTTAGGTAGAACGAACCCAAGAACGCCGGCCCGAAGCAATGCACGAGCCCGGCTCGAACTCGGGCGGGTTCTAACGCCGACTCCTCGACGCGCCGTCGCGCCGACAGCCCCTACCATACGTTCTCCAACCCTTTCCTGTTCTGCTGTTCGTCGGCGCGACCTCCCTATAGCGCACAAAATGGCCCACAAACCAGGCCCAACTCCGCCTTCCGCACAGACCCCGACCGTCGCCATCCTCGGGCTGGGTCAGATGGGATTGGTTTGCGCTGGGCTGCTCGCCACGCCCCCGGGCGCCAAAGCCGTCGGCTCCATCCGCAAGCCCGTCCGCGTCGTGCTCTGGGGGCACAGCCCAACGGAGGCGTCTCACCTCGCCCAGACTCGGTCGAGCCCGCGCCTCCACGGGTTCGAGCTGCCCAAGGGGGCCCTCGTCGTCGATCAGGACGCGTCGGCCCTCGCCCGAGCCTCCCTCATCGTCTCCGCCGTCCCCGTGCAGTTCATGCGCGAGACCTGGACGCGCCTGGCCCCGCACGTCCCCCGAGGCGTCGGGGTGGTCTCGGTCGCCAAGGGCATCGAGGTGGAGACCCTCCTGCGACCCACCCAGATCATCGCCGACGTGCTCCGCCGCACCGGACGCGACGACCCCGACGCCCCATCACGCCCCATCGCCACGCTCTCGGGGCCCACCATCGCCAGCGAGCTCGCGCAGTGCCTCCCCGCGACGATGGTGACCGCCAGCGACGATCCGGAGTTCGCGGCGTTGGTCCAGTCGCTCTTCGGCTGCTCCTGGCTCCGGGTCTACACCAACCCGGACGTGCTGGGCGTGGAGCTCGCGGGCGCCGTCAAGAACGTCATCGCCATCGCCGCGGGGATCGTCGACGGGCTCCGCGCGGGCAACAACGCCAAGAGCGCGCTCCTCGCCCGCGGGCTGGCCGAGATCGTCCGCCTGGGCACGGCGATGGGCGCCAGCACCGAGACCTTCTTCGGGATCGCCGGGCTGGGCGACCTCGCCACGACGTGCTTCAGCCCCGAGGGCCGAAACAGGTCCTGCGGCGAGGCCCTGGGCAGGGGCGAGGCGCTCGACGCCTACCTCGCCCGTACGCCGCACGTCGTCGAGGGCGTGGCCACCGCCCGCGCGGTGATGCGGCTCGCGTCCAAGTACCGCGTGGACATGCCCATCGCCTCAGCGGTCCACGCCGTGCTGTTCGAGGGGCTGGACCCCATCGAAGGGATCGGTCGGCTCATGCAGCGGGAGCCAAAGGCCGAACGGGTGGGCTAACGGACCCCCCGACCCTCGCTCCGTCCCCGAGATTTCGCACAACTAGGGCAAATACCGGCTGGACCGTGCGCCGAATTCCGCGATACTCCCCCCGACTGTGTGGTTCTCGGGGGACGGAGATCTTGCCATGTCGATGCTGTCCTCTCGCGCGCGCTGGGGTATGACTCTCTCCGCGGCGCTCACGGCGCTGCTGGTCCAACCCGCCCCCGCCCAGCTCCGGACCCAGGTCGTCGCCAACGGGCTGATCCAGCCCGTGGCGGTCGGCGCGCCCACGGGCGACCTCGCCCGCCTGTTCATCGTCGAGCAGAACGGACGCATCCGGATTCTCAACCTGACCACCGGCACGCTCCAGGCCACGCCCTACATCACGCTGTCCTCGCTGGTGGTCTTCGGCGGGGAGCAGGGGCTGCTGGGCATGGCCTTCGACCCCAACTTCTCGGCCAACGGGCGGTTCTACGTGAACTACACCCGCCTCGCCGACGGCGCCACCGTCATCGCCCGGTACACCGCCAACGCGCCCTTCGCCACTTCGACCACCGCCGACGCCGCCAGCGCGCTCATCCTCAAGGTCATCCCCCAGGACTTCGCCAATCACAACGGCGGGAATCTCGCCTTCGGACCCGACGGGATGTTGTACATCGGCATGGGCGACGGTGGGAACGGCGGCGACCCCCTCGGACGCTCTCAGAATGACGCCTCGCTTCTCGGGAAGATGCTCCGCCTCGACGTCAACGACACCTCCGCGGCGGACGGCGACGACCTCTACATCCCCGACAACAACCCCTTCCGCGGCGCGGGCGGGCCCCTCGACGAGATCTGGGCCAAGGGCATGCGCAACCCCTGGAGGTTCTCCTTCGACCGTCTCAACGGGAACCTCTGGATTGGTGACGTGGGCCAGGACGCGCACGAGGAGATCGATTTCCAGCCCGCCGTCCAGCTCAGCACCCCCGGCAACGGCAACAGCACCATCGTGAACGCGGCGGCGGTCGCGGGACGAAACTACGGGTGGCGCTGCATGGAAGGCACCAGCTGCACCGGCCTGAGCGGGTGCATCTGCAACGCCACGACCCTCACCATGCCCGTCCTCGACATCTCCCACGCCGCGGGCGTGTGCTCGATCACGGGCGGCGTGGTGTATCGCGGCACGGCGATCCCCGAGATCTACGGGCAGTACTTCTACGCCGACTACTGCGCCGACTGGGTCCGCTCGTTCCCCGCCACGGGCACGACACCGACCTCGGGCCAGATCACCGACTGGACCAGCCAGCTGAGCGGGGCGACCTCGATCTCGTCCTTCGGCGAGGACGCGCGCGGCGAGATGTACATCGTCACGCTGACCGGTTCGGTGCTCCGGGTCGTCTCGGCCAACGCCTGCGGGTGCCCGTGCGTCACCACCCCCCAGGACGTCCAGATCTTCGCGTACAACTTCCAGAGCGACGCGGGATGGGCGCCGAGTGCGCCCACCGGCGGCGCCGCGACCGACGGGTTGTGGCAGCGCGGCGTGCCGGTCAACGACGCCGGGAACGCGGACGATCCCCAGACCGATTCCGACGGCTCGGGCTCTTGCTGGGTCACCGAGAACGCCGCCATCACCGGCGGGAACCCGGGCTCGGACGTCGACGCCGGGACGACCCTGCTCCTCTCCCCCGCGCTGGACTTGGTGAACGCCGGGGGCGGGACGCCCGGCGGGAACATCACCATCTGCTACGACTACTACTGCAACCTCCAGCTCCCCGCCTCGGGCGATGGGTTGTTCTGCGAGGTTTCATCCAACGGCACGACCGGGCCCTGGTTCCGCGTCGGACGCCACACCTCCAACAACAACGGCGCCTGGACTCCCTTCGCCATCACCGCCGCGGATCTCACCGCCGCCGGGGTCACCATCACCTCCAACATGCGCGTCCGCTTCGCCGCGGTGGACGTGGGCACGGACAGCGTGGTGGAGTGCGGCGTGGACAACTTCAAGATCCTTCGGCGCATCCCCATCGTCGACTGCAACAACAACGGAGTCGCCGACGCCACCGACATCAGCTCCGGCACGAGCCAGGACTGCAACGCCAACACCGTCCCCGACGAGTGCGACATCGCCGGCGGCACGAGCGAGGACTACGACGGCGGACCCACCGGCGTGCGCACCGCCGGAGACACGTTCTTCAATACGTCGTGCGTGGGCTGCCACGGGCCCAACGGCACCGGCGCGACCGGGCCCAACATCCGCAACAAGAACCGCACCACCATCCGCAACCGCCTCAAGCTCATCGTGCCCCACCCGGGCGGGGGCTTCCCCCTCGCGACCGACCAGGACTTCGCAAACATCGAGGCCTTCCTCGCCGACGCGGGCAGCCGCGGACGCCCCGATCGCATCCCGGACTCCTGCCAGCCCGGCCTGCCCAACTGCGACAACGCCGGCGGGAACGACGGCAAGGAGCTCGAGCTGGGCACGCAGGTCGACCTGAACTACGACGGCGTCCCCGACTCGTGCGCCTGTGTCGCCGACGTCGACGATGGCTCAGGCACCGGCGCGCCCGACGGCGGGGTGACCATCGACGACCTCATCTACTACCTCGTGCTCTTCGAAGCCGGCAACGTCGACGCCGACGTGGACGACGGCACCGGCACCGGCACACCCGACGGCGGGGTGACCATCGACGACCTCATCTACTACTTGACCCGGTTCGAGGCCGGGTGTTAGAGAAAGTGAGAAGCGCATGCGTGGGAGGCACATCATCGTGAGCGCGGGCCTGTGCGTCGGAGCCGTGGCGGGCCCGGCGTATGCCCAGCACGTGACGTTCTCACGCGACACCGACACGATCAACTTTCCTCCCGCCTGCATCGACGTGCCCAACCGGATCTCCTTCGAGGCCATGATCCGCGTGGGCGCGTCGGGCTTCGCCGGAAACATCTACAACGAGATCCTGCCCTTCTGGTACGACCGTCAGTTCGGGCTCACCTCCGCCGGCCTCTACGAGTACACCCATCCCATCGACTCCGGAACACTCTGGCAGGTCCCGGCGGTGCTGTCCCCGGGAGAATGGCACCACCTCGCGTACTGCTACGACGGCGCGCAGCAGCGCTTCTACCTCGACGGCGTGCTGCTCAGCAGCCGGGCTCGCACCGGGCAGATCGCCTCGGCCTGCGCGCAGAACCCGCCGCTCGGGAACGCGGCCATCGGACGCGTCGCCCGTCAGGGATCCTTGTTCTACGAGTCCTTCCTCGGGGACATCGCGTGGATCCGCATCTCCTCCACCGCCCGGTACACCACCCCGGCGTTCGTCCCCCCCGACAGCGACCCCGCCGCCGACGCCGACACCATGCTGCTCTTCACCTTTGAAGAGTGCGACAACGCCGCCACCACCATGGACCTCGGGCCCGACAGCCGCCACGGCACCATCGGCGGCGGCGGAACCCGACCGACCTTCGCCCGCGCCTGCTGCCCCGCCGACCTCGACAACGACGGCGAGCTGGGCAACGGCGGGGAACGCGACGGCGCCGTCACCATCGACGACCTCATCTACTTCCTCGCCGCCTTCGAGGGTGGAAGCGCCGCCGCCGACCTCGACGACGACGGCGACCCCGCCGCCGCGAACCCCGATGGGGGTGTCACCATCGACGATCTGCTCTTCTTCCTCGCACGATTCCAGGGCGGGTGCTAGCCCACTGGCTCGGCGTACACTGACGGTCACGATGGGGCGTGACTCTAAATCCACGGGCGCGGCCAGGCCGCAGCCGCCGTTCGCCAGGTACGACGACGCGTGGACGTTCCTGCTCGACCGCGTCAATGTCGAGCGCACGCCCCCGGGCAAGGTCGACAAGGACGCGTTCAAGTTCGAACGCACCGTCGCCCTCATGGACGCGCTGGGCAACCCCCAGTGCTCCTTCCGCGTCGTCCACGTCGCGGGCAGCAAGGGCAAGGGCAGCGTCTGCGAGATGACCGCCTCGGCCCTCCAGGGCTGCGGGTTCACCACCGCGCTCTACACCAGCCCCCACCTCGTCTCGCCCCGAGAGCGCCTCCGCATCAACCAGCGCCCCATCAGCGAAGAGGACTTCCGCGCCCTAGCCGAGCGCGTCGCGGGGTTGGTCCCCCAGATCCGCAAGCGCCTGGGCGAGCCGACCTTCTTCGAGCTCCTGACCGCGATGGCGTTCCTGTACTTCGCCGAGCAGGCGGTGGACATCGCGGTGGTCGAGGTCGGGCTGGGCGGCCGCCTCGACTGCACCAACGTGGTCCTGCCCGAGGTCAGCCTCCTCACCGCGATCCAGCTCGAGCACCGGGATCTCCTGGGCGACACGCTCGAGGCCATCGCGGGCGAGAAGGCGGGGATCATCAAGCCCGGGATCCCCGCGATCACGATCCCCCAGAGCGAGGAGGTGCTGGGCGTCTTCCGCGACGCCGCCGCGAAGAACCACACCACCCTGAGCGTCCTGGGGCGGGAGATCGAGTTCTCGACGCGCGTCTCTTTCAGCCCCGGGCTGGGCCACCACGCCAAGGTCTGCCTGACCACGCGTCACTCCAACTTCGAGCACGTCCCGGTGCCCTTGATGGGCGAGCACCAGGCGTTCAACTGCGGGCTCGCCCTGGCGGCCCTCGACCAGCTCCGCGCCAAGGGCATGCCCATCCCCGAGGACGCCGCCGCCGCCGGGCTCGCCGCCACGCCGAACTTCGGGCGTCTGGAGTTCATCCACGACTCGCCCCGCATCGCCGTCGACGGCGCGCACAACCCCGAATCGGTGCACGCGCTCGTCCGCACCATCGGCGCGTTCGTCAAGTGCGACACGCTCGTGATGATCTTCGGGTGTGCGGCGGACAAGGACATCGACGGGATGCTCGCCAAGGTGGCGCTCGGGGCCGACAAGGTCATCTTCACCAAGGCCAGCGGGAACGCCCGCGCCGCCGAGCCCAGAGACCTCCTGAAAAAATACCACGACCTGGGCGGGCAGATGGGCCAGGCCGCCCCCACGCTCAAGGACGCGCTCAACACCGCGGCCAAGGGCGTCTCCCGCGGCGACCTCATCTGCGTCACGGGTTCGTTCTACCTCGCCGGCGAGGCCAAAGCGCTCCTCGACGAAAAACACCGACGCGAGCACCCCGTGCCCAACGCCCACCCCGCGGTCCGCGAGGTCAAGCCCACGCCGACGCCGGCCAGAAAAACCAAGCCCTAGCTCACGAGCTTTCGAGCGAGTTCAACCAACCAGAGCGTAGCTGGTGGGACGGGGTTCCAGCCCGCCAGGGCCACGACAAACAGAGCGGGCAAGATGCCGCGGAGTCTGCACAGAACTCGTTCGAGACCTCGGCCCAGACGAAAGCGACCGTTGCTCAATCACACACGTGGCACGCACCGAACCAGAATGTGCGATGCCGTGTGCCGGTGCACGGCGGTCGCCCAATCCTCGCACGTCGCCGACGATAAGCTCCTCGTGCTCGCCGTAGGCCGAGGAGCGGAGCTGGTTGCGAAAGATCGCGTCGTCGATCATGGTGACGAGGTCCGCGCGCCGGTTCTGTACGAAGAAGTAGCCGGCGCCGAGGTTGCCGTCAGAGGTGTTGCCCAGTCTCCCATTCTTGTCTCTGATGCGGACGACCTATCAGTGCTGAGAATGGCTGAGGAATGTGCTCGGCATGGGTTATTTTGCATTGTTTGAAGCAAGCCATATTTGTGCCTGCAGTTGAAGCTTAGGATGCCGATCGCCAACAGGATCACTCAGTGCTCCGAGCGATGCGAGCGTCGCTGGTATCTTGTGGGATACCAGGCACCGCGCAAGGATGACTGTCAGCGCATCGCTAGGAAACGAGAATAGCAAGCCATCCCAAACATCATATATTGCATCTTCATCGCGATAGTACGGCATCGCGATTTCAAATGCACACAACAACAGAGATCGCTGAATAAATGTCCTGTCGGCAAACTCACATGCCATGTCAAAGAGCAACTGCGATGACGTGGAGGACAGTGCGACACGAGGATCTAGCGCCGCGCCCACCAGCATCGCGGTCGACACACCCGAACAAATCGGCTGGCCGTATTTTTCCTGAAACATGTCTGGATCGATGCCGTTCAACGTGCTCTTGTTCAGCTTTAGTATTGATTCTATGTGCTGAACACGATGCAAATGCTCGTTGCAGAATGCCTCAAGCCCACTCGGCAAGAGATGGAGGTCGCTCGCTTCCAGCAGTATTTGTCGACACGCTATGAAGTCCTCGTTGCTTAAGGATGTGTCAAACTGTGATCGAAGGACATCGACTGTAGTTTGTGCTCTCACATCGTCATCACGGGCGGTCATTCTGAATGAATCCTTGTTTACTCAAATAGATACGCAACAACGGCTCCGACAGCAGCACCGCCGCGCCGTCAACGCAGTGCTACCAACTCGTATCTGGTGAGATACCAACAAGCTGCACATCGTCCATAGTGTTGTCGGGTGCGAAGTGTACCGCGATGCACAGTCGGACAAAGTACTCTTCATCGTGTTGTCCGAAAAAAACTACGCGTTGGCTGACAACCCACCAGCCGCTCAATCGCCAGTCCCCAATCGGGTAGACATCATCGAGGTACGACGACCCGATGTTATACCCGCGAATCTGGGTTGGCAGTAATAGTGGTTCGGTGATGTATTTTCTCGCATACGCGGTCGAGTTGCAAAGATCATAACTCGTAGACAGCCGTTGAAAGGCGCCAAAGTCATCCCAGTACTGCGTTATGATGGATATCAGATACTCGCGGGCCGCCTGTGATGCGTCCGTTGCCAAGACCCATTCGCCCAGCGAAAGCGATGCGATACGGTGATACCATGAATCCAGCCGCAATGGCAGCAGCCCAGGCCGGTGCAGCACCCCGCTGGTGACATAGGAGCGCTTGCCAATTGCTTCTGTGTTTAGATCGTTGATAAGGGTGCCATCTTTGTAGTAGAACATCAACCGGCTGTTGCCATGACGATTCTTACTGACGAGATCCACCTCGTACACCGATAGTGGGCCGATGTCGGAGACGGTCCTGCAGGCCGTGACACGCCAGAAGGAGTCATCGCGATTGGCATCGTGCAGCCGCTTGACGTCTGCGATGGCTCTGCGCCCGCCAGCATCGAGTATCGTGCTGCAGCGGGAACACCCGGCAGTTGTAGCGACAGGTGCGGCAACAGCCAGAGACAGGAGAGCGGACAGTGTGGCGGATAGTCGGTATTGCATTCTGATGCCTGCGACTCTCTGTCGATCTCAGAGACTTGCTGTGGGCCGCCACCACTACTGGTGTGGAACGACGGCATGAGGACGCCGATCCTGACTGCAATCGTCAAGAAAAATACAGAACTGACCGCGCCATATCAATCACCGTGATGAGGTCCGTCCACCAGCGCGAGACGAGGATGCAACGCGTCTCGGGATCGCCGTCGCTTGTGCCATCGATCACGGCGCACAAGAATCATGTTGCGCGGTGATGCGGCGGCGCATGCCGCACCCCGCCCGCGCATGAATGGAGCCGGGGGGAATTGAACCCCCGTCCCGTGACAGTCCGCTCGCCGCGTCTACGTGTGTTTCCGGAACATTTACCTCAACGCGCGGGCGAGGCTCCGGCACCCTCCCGCTCATCCAGCCCCCGGTGTTGTCTCACCGTGCCCCCCGCGGGCGGCGGAGCACGGCCAGCCCGATGTCTTTCGATCCACGCCCTATCGGGCGTCGGGCGTGGATCGCGCGGTCTGTATTAGGCCGCGAGAGCGTAGTTGCTGTTGGCAACTGATGTGTTGCGTGCTTTTTACGAGGCCAGCACGCCCCTCGACACGCGACGACGAGCATTCCCTGCCCGGTCGAATCCAGATCGGCCCCGGTTGTCAAAGATCCCCGCATCGTAGCCCGCCCGCACGCTACCGCTTCGCCGGTTCCACCACGTTCACGTTCCACACCGCCGCCGCCGGCGCGATCCCGCCCTCCGCCACGGCCTGCTTGAGCTCCAGCATCAACGCCTCCCTCACCCCCGCGAACGACCCTGTCTTCGCCGTCACCGCCACGCTCCACACGACCGCGGGCGTGATCGTGTCGAGCACGACCGTCGCCCCGGGCTCGCGCAGCGCCCCGCCGTCCCGCAGGACGACCCGCTCCGCCGCGCCGCGCAGCACCCGCCGCACGTCCTCCGGGTTCGCCGCGCCCGACACCGGCACGCTCACCACCGCCCGCCGCCACTCGTGCTTGGTCTGGTTCTCGATCACCGTCCCGAAGATCTGCCCGTTGGGCACGATGATCCGCCGGTTGTCCCCCGTGTCGAGGTTGGTCGTGAACAGGTCGATCCCGTCCACCACGCCCGCCTGCCCCGCGACCACCACGCTGTCCCCCACCTTGAAGGGCCTGAAGATCAGGATCAGGATCCCCGACGCCAGGTTGCCCAGGTTCCCCTGCAGCGCCAGCCCGATCGCCAGCCCCGCCGCGCCCACCAACGCCGCGATGCTCGTCGTGTTGATCCCCAGGGTTCCCAGGCACGTCACGATGACGAACGCGATGATCGCCCAGCGCACCACGTTCGCGATGAACTTCGCCAGCGTGATCTCGACGTGCGCCCGCGTCAGCGCGTTGATCACCAGCCGGCGCGCCCACCCCGCCGCGATCCACCCCACCACCAGCAGCCCCAGCGCCAAGAGCACGCTGGGCCCGCGCTCGATGGCGAACGTGAGCGCCTTGTCCTTGAGGTTCATGATGGAATCCAGATTGAGCGGCGCGGGGCGGCCAGCCGGGGCCGCGTCCGCAGGGGCCGGGGCCGGGTCCGCCGCCGGCACAAGCCACGCGATCCGGGACGCCGCCTCCGCGATCGTGGCCGCGAGGTGAGAGTGGTTCATGGCGCGGATCGTACCGGGCCTTCCGCAACTTCCGTAGACTTGCGACATGCGCCTCGCCCTCATCATCCCCGCCGCCGGACGAGCCTCCCGCTACGAGGCCTCGGGCGGGCTGCGCCACAAGCTCGATGAGGACCTGGGCGGACGCCCCGTCCTCCAGCGCACCATCGAGCTCTTCGTGAAGCACGAGGCCGCCTCGCCCCTCCTCTCCGCCATCATCGTCGCCGGCCCGCACGACCAGGACGCCCACGACGACTTCAAGCAGCGCTACGCCGACCGCCTCGGGCTCCTGGGCGTCAAGCTCTGCAAGGGAGGCGTCACGCACCGCTGGGAAACCGTCCGCGCCGCCCTCGCCCTCGTCCCCGACGACGCCACCCACATCGCCGTCCACGACGCCGCAAGACCCTGCACGCCCCCGGAGCTGATCGACCGCGTCCTCGACATGGCCTCGCGCCGCCACGCCGTCGTCCCCGTCGTCGAGGTGAGCGACACCTTGAAGCGCGTCGAGCAGACCGACGAACCCGTCGGCGGGGACGACCCCATCGCCGCCATCCTGGGCGAGACTCCCCGCGGGCAGCACAAGCTCCGCGTCATCTCCGCCACCGTCCCGCGCGATCATCTCTTCGCCGTCCAGACGCCCCAGGTCTTCGACGCCGACACCCTCCGCCGCGC
The DNA here is from genome assembly GCA_964614075.1 of uncultured Phycisphaeraceae bacterium. Classification (GTDB taxonomy): domain Bacteria; phylum Planctomycetota; class Phycisphaerae; order Phycisphaerales; family UBA1924. The sequence goes on along the minus strand of CAZTJZ010000029.1, from coordinate 11,586 downwards.
CTACGCCCAGCCCGATCTCGCCAGCACCGACGACGCCGGCCTCGTCGAGAACCTGTGGACGCACGAAGCCTCGCCCCAGCGCGTCGCCGTCGTCGCGGGCGACGCCCGAAATATCAAGATCACCCGCCCCGAAGACCTCACCATCGCCCGCGCGATCCTCGGCCTCAAACCCCCCGAAGCCCGCCCAACCCACAAACGCTTCTAACAAGCTCGTTCAGACGCGGCGTGGTGTCGTGGAACAGGCCTGTGACTCCGTTCCTCCTCCTCCTCGTGGCACAGGCGTCCCGCCTGTGTCTCCCTCTTCTCCATACACCCCTCTCACGCGGCCTCATCCCCCCCAACCCCAGCGCGCCCGCGATGACACCCATGCCCCGCGCCGGCCCCAGGAACTCTCGGCCCACCCACGCGTCAATGATCTTCGCCGCGTGCGCATCACCCGACACGACACCTCGTCCCTCACCCTCGCCGGCATGCCCGAGGGGCTGGTCTTCCCCGTCGCGCTCGTCCTCTTCGGGCTCGCGCTCCCGGGGATCCTCTCTTTCACCATCCTCCCCAAGCTCCTGAAGAACCCCGCCTCCACCCTTTGGATCCCCGCCCTCATCGCCGCCGCCCTCGCCGTCATCTTCCTCTCGGCCGGCGTGCACCTGGTCTGCCGACGCGAACGCCTCACCCTCGACCGCGCCACGCGACGCGCCCGCTTCGAGCAATGGAACGCCATCACCTCCGCCACCAAGGCCCGCGAGTTCACCCTCCAAGAGTGCCAAACAATCCGCATCGTCACCCGCACAGAACGCAACCCGGGACGCCGAGGCCGCTCCGGGTCCGTGCGCGTCTGCGTCGCTTCCCTCGTGCTCTCCCGCGGCAAGCCCATCATCCTCGACAAGTCCTCCAACGCCCACGACGCCCGAGTCCGCGACCTCGCCCGCGCCGTCGCCTTGTTCCTCGAACTCCCCCTCCACGACCTCGATCAATCCGGCACGCCCGACGAGGACACCCAGCTCGTCGAACAACCCGACTCCGCCCTCTCCAACGCACGCACCACCGCCGACCGCGTCCACCCCCGCCCCACAATCCCCCAAGGCTCGCGCGTCAGCCTCCACGAGCACCCCGACCACATCCTGATCCGCTGGCGGCTCCTCCGCTCCGGATGTGTCGTCCTTCCCCTCACCCTCATCGCCCTGGGCTTCATCGCCACCGCCGCGCTCTTCCTCCTCGCCCAAGCCGGGATCATCCGCTCCAACATCCCCGCCTCGGGCCCCGCGGGCATCATCCTCGCGCTCGTCGCGATCGTCCTCCTCGTCCTCGGCCTGCTCGCCACGCTCTGGACCCTCGCCATGATCCGCGCCGAAAGCGTCATCCGCGTCTCCGCGTCGCACATCACCCGCGAGGTCGACTGCCCCTACGCCGCCATCGCGCGCCTGCGCATCCCGGGCAACCCGCTCGCCAAGCGCGACCAAGCCCCGCGCCACGCCGTGACTGCCGTCCGTGTCATCGCCTCCAGCGACGAGATCGAGGTCCGCACGCCCGACGCGGTCTTCCGCTGGCCGCTCTACCAGTCCGACCGCGACACCCTCGCCCTCGCCGCCGCCACCGTCCGCTGGGCCATGGCCACGCACTAACCCCGCACGCGCCCGCTCGTTCCTTGCTTCTCCTCCTTCTCCTCCTCGTGGCACAGGCGTCCCGCCTGTGTCCTCTCCGCCTTCTCTCCTCACAACTACCCAGCCCGCGCTCCCGCCCCTCCTCTCGCCGTCCGCGACCAACTTCCCTCCACCGTGGCCCCCGCCAAGCCGAAACTCCCACGAGGAGCCCAGCCCCTCCGGAGTTCTCGGACATGCCCCAATCGCCGCGAGTGCTGCTCGTCACGGGCCTCACCCACTGGGGCCGCGGCGGCGTGCAACGCGAGACCGAAACCCTCGCCCGCTCCCTCCTCGCCCGAGGCGTGCCCGTCGCCCTCGCCTCCGACCGCGAGGTCCCGGGCGTCCCGCACTTCCCCCTCGCCTACCCGCCCAACCCCAACACCCCCGACCAGATCTGGGACGCCATCCGCGAGTATCGCCCCCACGTCCTCCACGCCACGGGCGGCGGCGTCGCGTTCCTCCACAAGGTCGCCGACGCCGCCACCGTACCGCTGATCCTCACCGTCCACTGCGTCCCGCCCTTCGAGCGCACCAGCCGCCTCGCCTTCGGGCGCAACAGGCTCTACCGCGCACTGCGCGACGCCGCCGGGCTCCCGAGCCGCCTCGCCTGGTCGAGATTCCTCAGCGCGGGGCGATACGACCGCGTCATCGTCCACAGCGCCGTCATCGCCTCGCAGGTCACATCCTGCGGCGGCGACCCGTCCCGGCTCGTCGAGATCTCCCTGGGGAGCGAGCCGCCGCCAGACACCACCGCCGCAAGTGTCTTCGCCGACGCCTCCCCGCGCCTCCTCACCGTCGCCGGCTTCGCCCACCAGAAGGGCGTGCACGACGCGCTCCGCGCCATCGAGCCGCTCGTGCGCGAGCACCCGCGCCTGCGCTACGTCGTGATGGGCGAACGCCGCGAGCCAAAGTACCTCGCCTGGCTGCAGCGCCTCGCCGACTCGCTGGGCCTCTCGCGATGCGTCCAGTTCCTACCCGACGCCCCGGAGGACACCAAGCACGCCGCGATGCGCGAGTGCGATCTCTACCTCCAGCCCTCGCACGAAGAGGGCTTCTGCCTGACGTTCCTCGAGGCCGCTCTTACCGCCCGCGGCCTCGTGGGCACATCCACCGGCGCGATGCCCGCCGTCGCCCGCGGCTTCCCCGAGATCGAGATCGTCCCCGCGGGCGACGTGCCCCGCCTCCGCGCCGCCATCCGCGCCGCGCTCTCGCGCCACGCCGCCAGCCCAACCGCCGATCAAACCCCGGGCGACCCCGTCGCCCGTCGCCGAGCGTCGCTCCTCCAGCGATTCGGTTGGGACACCCACGCCCGGGCGCACGTCGAGCTCTACGAATCCCTCGCCGAAGCGCCCCGCCTCACCCGCGCGGCCTGACCAAGGGCAAGTTCACCCCCGCGGCGTCGCCTACGCCATCACGTCGATCACCCCGCCCCGAAGCGTCGCGTGCGTAACGCGCCGGACGTCCACGACGCGCACCACCGTCTCCTCACGCACGACGGGCGACACATCCCCCAACCGCGCCACCATCGCCCGCCGACCCTCGCCAAACCCCGGCCCCGCCCTCACACCCCGGTGCTCGGTCGGGCACACAGGCCGGCAAACAGGCCGATCGGCCACCAGCGCCCAACGGGGCACCTCGCCGCACCACAACTCTGACGCTGCACGGATCATCCCGCCCACACCGCTTCGAACCCCGTGCCGCCCTTCGTTGTGCCGATAAGAAGCCCCGCGCCACGCCCCCGCGCTTCGCTCTATCCCGCCGTGTTGCGGCTCCGCCACACGCCGCTGCCCCCGGGCATCGCTACGCTCGCCCATGACCTCCCCGCGCCTCCCGACGCGCGAGCTCGAGTTCGACCTCCCCGAGTCGGCGATCGCCACCTCGCCCGCCTCGCCACGCCACGCCTCCAAGCTCATGATCCTCGCGCGCTCCGACGACGCCGTCGTCGGCGCCACCGTCCGCGACCTGCCCACCTTCCTCAACAAGGGCGACCTGCTCGTCCTCAACGACACCCGGGTCCTCCCCGCCTGGATCGAGGGCCGGCGCGTGCAGACCGGCGGGCAGTTCACCGGGCTTTACCTGGGCCCTGCCCACTCGAACCCGGACCCCGCACTCTGGCGTGTCCTCCTCAAGGGACGACACCTCCATCCCCAGGTCGTCCTCGCCCTCGAGAAAAACGGCAAGGACACCGGGGCCCGTCTTACCCTCCTCTCCCGCACCCAAGGCGACGGCGGGTGGGTGGTCCGCGCCCTCACCGCCTCCGGCGCCCCCGCCTCCCTCGACGCCGTGGGCTCCACCCCCATCCCGCCCTACATCCGCAAGGCCCGCAAGCACGCCGAGATCCACGTCGCCGACGAGGCCGACCGCGCCGTCTACCAGACCGTCTTCGCCCAGGCCCACGCCCTGGTCCCGGGCTCCGTCGCCGCCCCGACCGCCGGGCTCCACTTCACCCAGGACCTCTTGGCCGACCTCGCCCGCGCGGGCGTCACCACGACCACGGTCACCCTCGCCGTGGGCGCCGGCACGTTCAAACCGGTCGAGACCGAGTTCGTCGACGAGCACCCGATGCACGAGGAGCTCTGCTCGATGAGCCCGGAAGCCCTGGCCGCCGTCCGCGAGACCAGGTCCCGGGGCGGGCGTGTCATCGCCGTGGGCACCACCGCCGCTCGAACCCTCGAGTCCTACGCCGCCCACGAGGGTCACCCCCCCCAGCTCTCGACCCGCCTCCTCATCACGCCCGGCTACCGCTTCCGCTGGGTCGACGCCCTCCTCACCAACTTCCACCTCCCGCGATCGACGCTCCTCGCCCTCGTCGGCGCCTTCCTCCACAATCCCGACCACCCGGGCCACGCCGGGCTCACCCGCCTCAAGTCCCTCTACGCCCAGGCCCTCGCCGGCGGCTATCGCTTCTTCAGCTACGGCGACGCCATGCTCATCCTCCCCTGACTCGACACCCCAAAACTCGCCCGCGACCGCGGGGAACCGCCGATACCATCGCGCGGACGGACCCGGGCCCCCATCGGGGCCGGACCACCCCCGGCGGGGCCGGTCCATTGGCGGAGCCCATGAACCTCGCGCAGCTCATCGAGGGATTGGACGTGTCGTGGCTCGGGAACACCCGCGCCCACGACCCCGCGCGCGTCCGCGTCTGCGACCTCACCGAGGACAGCAGGACCGTCGTCCCGGGCTCGCTCTTTGTCGCCCGCGCCGGGCTCAAGTCCGACGGCAACACCTACGTCAAGAACGCCCTCGACGCCGGCGCCGTCGCCATCCTCACCGACTCGCGCGAGCTCTCGGGCGATCTCGCCCTCGCCCACCGCGCGGGGCTCGCCGTCCTCTCCGCGTCCGACGTCCCCCGCGTCACCGCCCTCGCCGCCGAGCGGTTCTACGGCTCGCCGTCGTCCTCGCTCCAGCTCTCCCTCGTCACCGGGACCAACGGCAAGACCACCGTCAGCTCCCTCGTCCATCAGCTCATGAACGCCGCCGGGCGACGCACCGGGCTCATCGGCACCGTCGCCATCGACGACGGCTCCGAGGTCGCCCCCGCCGCGATGACCACGCCCCCCAGCATCGAGCTCTCGCGCTCGCTCTCCTTGATGGTCGAGTCCGGATGCGTCGCCGCCTCCCTCGAAGCCTCCAGCCACGCCCTCGCCCAGAAGCGCCTCGACGCCCTCGCTATCCGCGTCGCCATCTTCACCAATCTCACGGGCGATCACCTCGACTATCACAAAACGATGGACGAGTACGCCGCCTCCAAGGCCCGGCTCTTCTCGCTCCTGGCCCCCTCCGCGCGCGCCATCGTGAACATGGAAGACCCCGCCTGGACACGCATGGTCCGCGCCTGCAAGGCCCCGGTGTGGCGCTGCTCCACCGTGCCCCAGGGCTCCCCCGACTGCCTCGCCGAGACGCTCCGGACCGACCTGGATTCCACCCGCCTCCGGCTCCTCGGGCCCTGGGGAAAGATCGAGGCCAGCGTCCCCCTCCTCGGGCCGTACAACGCGATGAACGTCCTCCAGGCCACCGCCGCGGCCCACGCCATGGGCCTCGTGGACGAGGACCTCGCGCGCGGGCTCACGCATCTCAAGCCTCCCGCCGGTCGCCTTGAACGCGTCGCCCACGACCCCTTCTCGGTCTTCGTCGACTACGCCCACAGCGACGACTCGCTCCGAAACGTCCTCGCCGCGCTCCGCCCGCTCGTCAAGGGACGGCTCCTCGTCGTCTTTGGCTGCGGCGGGGACCGCGACAAAACCAAACGCCCGCGCATGGGAAAGGTCGCCGCCCAGCTCGCGGATCTCTGCGTCGTCACCAGCGACAACCCGCGCCACGAGAGCCCCGGCTCGATCATCGACGAGATCCTCGCGGGCGTTCCCAGGGAAGCCCGCGAGAAGGTCTCCGTCCAGGCCGACCGCGCCCGCGCCATCCGCCACGCCCTCGAACTCGCCCGCCCGGGCGACCTCGTCCTCATCGCGGGCAAGGGACACGAGACCGAGCAGCTCCTCCCCGACGGCCGCGGCGGGATCCAGCGCGTCCACTTCGACGACCGCGAGGTCGCCCGCGCCGCCCTCCTCGACTTCCGCCGCGATCACCCCGAACCCAAACCCGACACGCAATCCTCGCGCAAGCCCGCCCCCCGCGCCGTCAAACGCAAGCCAACCTCCAAGCCCTCCGCCAAGCCCGCCCCTAAGCCACTCCCCAAGCCCAAGAAAAAAGCCAAGCCGGCGGCCCGTGCCGCAGCCCCCGCGACGCGCCGAGCCTCCCTCCGCGCCACCACGCGCTGGGGACGCGCCAAAGGGCGATCCCGATAGCACCCACCACCACCCGGAGCGCCCCACGCGTGGAGTTCCTCGACCAGGACAACATCCGATCCGTCTGCGGCGGCACATGGCTCGCCCGTCCGCTGGGCCCCGACCGCCCCGCCCTCACCGGGGTCAGCACCGACTCACGCACCCTGAAGCCCGGGCAGATCTTTTTCGCCCTGAAGGGCGAGCACCACGACGGGCACCGCTACATCCAGCAGGCCGCCAAGGCCGGCGCCGCGATGGCCGTCATCGATCGCGCCGAGGCGGCGCCCCAGCTCCTGCTCGACGAACTCCCCCGCGGGTTCTCGCTCCTGCACTGCGCCAACGCCTCCACCGCGCTCCTTCGCCTCGCCGGCGCCTACCGCAAGAGCCTCGAGACCACCAAGGTCATCGCCGTGGGAGGCTCCAACGGGAAGACCACCACCACGCGGATGATCCAGGCCATCCTCTCGCGCTCGCTCCGCGGGTCGGCCTCGCCCAAGAGCTTCAACAACGCCGTCGGCGTTCCCCTCACGATCCTGGGCGCCAAGCGCGGCGATCAGTTCCTCGTCTGCGAGGTGGGCACCAACGCCCCGGGCGAGATCGCCACCCTCGCCGAGGTCGTCCAGCCCGACATCGCCGTCATCACCAGCATCGGGCGCGAGCACCTCGAAGGGCTCGCCTCGCTCGAGGGCGTGGTGCACGAGGAGGCGAGCCTGCTCTCGACCATCCGCCCCGGCGGGCTCGCGGTCGTCACCGCCGACGCCCCGCCCAGCGTGACCCGCACCCTCCAGGACCTCTCGCGCCAGGCCCACTCCGCCGGACGCGCCCTCCTCCGCGTCGGGCTGGCCTACGACGCCGACCTGCGCGTCAGCGACTTCGAGCACACGCCCGACGGCTCGCGCTTCTGCATCAACGACCGCTGGTGGATCCAGACCCCGCTGCTGGGCCGACACAACGCGGCGAACGCGGCGTCGGCGTCGGCGGTGGCGCGACGCCTCGGGATCGACTGGCCCCAGATCGCCGACGCCCTTGCCCAGGTCCGGCCCGCCGAGATGCGCCTCGAGCGCGTCGACGCCTCGGGCGTGCGCTTCCTCAACGACGCCTACAACGCCAACCCCGAGTCCATGCTCGCCGCCCTGCGCGTCTTCGAGGAGTGCTTCGCCGCCGGCGCCGCCCGGAGAATCGTCGTCCTCGCCGACATGCTCGAGATGGGACACGCGGGCGAGGACGCCCACGCCGAGATCGCCGACGCCCTCGCCCAGTCCAAGGGGATCGACCTCGCCGTGCTCGTCGGGCCCCTCATGCGTCACGCGGCGGCGCGGCTGGCCCAATCCTGGGACCCCGGACGATTTGTCGCCTTCGCCCACTCCAGCCCCGCCGAGCTGGCGCAGATCGCCTCCATGCTCCGCCCCGGCGACGCGGTGCTCCTGAAGGGCTCACGCCGAAACGCCCTCGAACGGATCATCCGCGAGCTCACCCCGGGCGCCCGCGAGACGGTCGGGCACGTCGCGTAACGAGATGCTCTACCTCCTCTTCGAAGCCCTCCGCGACCAGCTCGACCGACTCGGGCTCGAACGCTACTTCCGCATCCTCGACCAGCTCGAGTTCCGCATGCTCGCCGCGAGCATCCTCGCGTTCCTGATCGTGCTGCTCCTGGGCCGCCCCGCGATCGTGTGGCTGGTCAAGAAGAAGATCGGCGACAGCGGGCTCTCCGACGCCGACGCCCTCCGCCTCCACACCGCCAGCAAGGCCAACACGCCCACCATGGGCGGGATCCTCGTCGTGGGCGCCCTCATCGCCAGCACCATCCTCCTCGCCGACCTTCGCTCGTTCTACATCCAGCTCGGGCTCGTCGTCGCCCTCTGGCTCGCGGTGCTGGGCGGCGTGGACGACTGGCTCAAGCTCACCGCCAAGTCCCGCGGCTCGGGAGGGCGACAAGGGCTCTTCGCCTGGGAAAAGCTCGTCTTCCAGCTCGGGCTGGGGCTCCTCGTGGGCTACTTCCTGTACAAGCAGGGCGGGGGAACCGCGCCCGACCTCCGCCACGTCCTCAACCTTCCCTTCCAGAAGACCTACATCCCGGGCTCGCTCGCCAACATCAACCCCGCGCTCATCTATCTCTCGTTCCCGGTCTTCCTCGTGCTCGCCACGCTCGTCGTCGCGGGGATGAGCAACGCCGTCAACATCACCGACGGGATGGACGGGCTGGCGGCGGGGGTCTCGACGGCGGTGGCGCTGGGGATGATCGTGCTCGCGTCCATCGCCGGGGACCAGGGCGAGGCCCAGCGCCTGCTCGTGCCGTTCGTCGAGGGGGCCGGGGAGCTGCCCGTGCTCGCGGGCGCGATGGCGGGGGCGTGCCTGGGGTTCCTGTGGTGGAACTGCTCCCCCGCGCAGGTCTTCATGGGCGACACGGGCGCCCTGGCGCTGGGCGGGCTCATCGGGTACATCGCGGTCGCCATCCGCCAGGAGTTTGTGATCCTGCTCATGTCGGCGGTGTTCCTGTGGGAGCTCCTGAGCGTGGCGATCCAGGTGGGGTACTTCAAGCTCACGGGGGGCCAGCGCGTCTTCCGCGTGGCGCCGTACCACCACCACCTCCACCTGGGCGGGTGGACCGAGCAGCAGGTGGTCGCGCGGGCGTGGATCGCGTCGATCCTCCTCGTGGCGCTCGCGCTCGCGAGCATCAAGGTCCGGTAGTGACGGGTGCCAAAGGCCCAGAGCGGCGCGACCCTCGCGGCGGGCCTTAGACTTCGCCGCAGCGGTCGCGTGCCGGGGGTACCCAAGGGTCCGCCCGAGGGGCTGGGACGCCCCCGGCGGGATCGTGCGGATTGTGCGTGTTTGTGCGCGGTCACCCGCGCGGCAAAGAAAGCGTTTTCGAGGTGCGGCATGGCCAGCGGGTTTTCCGGGATCGACGACGCGACCGCGCAGTTCATCCGCGCGCAGCGGATGTTCTTTGTCGCGAGCGCCCCCCTCGCGCGGGACGGGCACGTGAACCTCTCCCCCAAGGGGCTGGACAGCTTCCGCGTGGTGTCGCCCACGCGCGTCGCCTACGCGGACTTCACCGGCAGCGGCGTGGAGACCATCGCGCACCTCCGCGAGAACGCCCGGCTCACGATCATGTTCTGCTCGTTCGAGGGGCCGCCCCGGATCCTGCGCCTGTGGGGGACGGGGCGCGCGATCGAGCCCCGCGACGGGGAGTTCGCGGCGCTCGCGGGGCTCTTCCCGGTCGAGCCGCCGTTGCGCGCGGTCATCGTGATGGACGTCACGCGCGTGGCGAAGTCGTGCGGGTTCGGCGTGCCCATGTACGAGTACAAGGGCGAGCGCACGCAGCTCCAGGAGTGGTGCGCGAAGAAGGGCGAGGCGGGGATCGCGGCGTACCAGCGCGAGAAGAACGCGAGGAGCCTGGACGGGCTGCCGGGGCTGCGGTACTAGATCCAGGTTCGGTGGTTGGTTTCGAGGAAGTAGATGTGAGGAGGCACAGGCGGGACGCCTGTGCCACGAGGATGGGGAGTGGTCACCCTGGCGCGGGGGTCAGGCGCCGGGCGTGGGCGGGCCGATGGTGATGGCGTTCTTGCCCTGGCGTTTGCTCTGCATGGCGCGTTCGTCGGCGCGGGCGAGGAGCTCGCTGGGGGTGGACCCGTCCCAGGGGAAGGTGGCGAGCCCGCCCGAGACGGTGAGCGTCCCCGGGGCGAGGTGGGCGAGCTTGGGGAACTTGTGCCCGCGGATCTGCTCCTGGAATCGGGTGGCGATCTCGAAGACGCTGGCGGGGGGCTTGCTGTCGGCGGTGCGCGGGCCGTGCGGGTCGTGGAAGATGACGGCGAACTCGTCGCCTCCGATGCGGCAGACGCGGTCGGAGGGCCTGAGCACGCTGCGGAGGAGGCGCGTGGTCTCGGTGAGGAGCTCGTCGCCGGCGTCGTGCCCGTAGGCGTCGTTGTAGCTCTTGAAGTTGTCGAGATCGAACATGAGGACGCTGACGTTCCACTGGCTGGCTCGGGCGCCCTCGATGGCGGTGGCGAGATAGCGGTCGAAGTAGCGGCGGTTGTAGGCGCCGGTGAGGGAGTCGGTGAAGGCGGCGTCGCGGAGCTGGGCCTGCTGGTCGCGCAGGCGCAGCCAGCGGGCGAGCCAGCGGGCGTGGGGGCGGAGCACCTCGGGCGGGGTGCCCTGGGCGAGGAGATGCCCGTGTACGGCTCCGGTGCTCTCCACGCGGACGCTCGACGCGCCGGGCTGTGTCTGGAACTCCACGCTCGCGTCGCCCACGCGCGTGCGGAGGACGGCGAGGGCCGCCGCGAGCACGTCACGCCCGCGGAGCATGACCTCGACGATCGCGGCGTCGCCCACGCGGTCGTCGATCGCTTCGCCCGAGGGATCTTGAGCGGGGTCGGGCGCGGGATCGTGTAATGCGCCGGACGCGGCGCGGTCCGGGGCGTGCGGGTCCTCGCTCCCCGCGAGCTGGAGCGCGGGGTTGGTCCTGGGGAGGGGGGCGAGCCCGGCGAGCCCGCGCACGGCGTCGGACCCGAGGTGCGCGTCGATCTCGCGCTCGAAGGCGTGGTGCTCGCCCCGGACGCCCACGATCTGCACGGCGGGGTCGACGAGTCTGAGGGCGAGCTCGAACTCCTGGGCCGAGGCGGGCGTGGGCGCGAGCGAGCTCTGGATGTCCTGCCCGACGATGACGAGGGCCTGGCTTGGGGAGTCCGAGTCGATGGGCGTGGCGAGCTCGCCCACGGCGTCGAGTGGCGTCTTGGCGCGGATGAGTTCGAGGTCGGGGTCCTGGCGCAGGGCGGCGTCGAGCCCCGTCCTCCCGACGAGGATCACCCGCAACTCGCCTTGGCCTCCGCCGATGCTCACGCGATGCTCCAATCGCTCCGCGACAAGATGCGATTCGTCGCGGCGGTTGTCCAGATTCCTCGCGCCACTTCTGTCGTGGGCGCTTGCGAATGACGTTACCGCCCGTCTGATAATCGCCCGCGCGGCTCATCCCCCGGGAGGAGCATCCGCAGCTCCTCGTCGGTCAGTTCCGCGGGGGGCGGCGGGGACGCCGCACCCTCATCGCTGGTACGCTCGGCGCGGGGCTCATGGTTCGCCGTAGCGGGTGGCGGGGGTTCGGCGGGGGCGAGGCGCAGGCGTGGGGCGGGCTCGGGGCGGGTGGGCTTCACGACGATCTCGGGGGCTCTGGGGAG
>CAZTJZ010000028.1:0-28824 GCA_964614075.1 uncultured Phycisphaeraceae bacterium | reverse complement strand
GCCTGCGTCGTGGGCGACACGGTGGGCGATCCGTTCAAGGACACCAGCAGCGTGGCGATGAACCCGGTGATCAAGTTCACGACGCTCTTCGGGCTGCTGGCGGTCGAGCTCGCGGTGAGCATGAAGCACGACGGGGCGCACACCACGCTCACCCAGGTCCTTACCGGCGCGTTCTTCCTGATCTCGATGGTCTTCGTCTACCGCTCGTTCTACGGGATGCAGATCGCCGGGGCGGACCAGGACTGATCTTCAGACTTCTCGAACCCACAAGCCCCGGGGATCGCCCCGGGGCTTTTTCATGGGCTAGCGTTGGGGATGGGCGTGGCGCATCGTCGCGGGGTGCTGTACGTGGTGTGGGGGCGGACCCAAAGCCGTCGCCTCGACGAGGGGCTGCGCCGGTCGATGGCGTCCTTGGGGCGGCATCACCCCGAGCTTCACTTCACCGTGCGTGATCTCCCCGACGATGCCACGCTGCTCGACAAGCCGAAGATGTACGAGCTTTCGCCGTACGAGGAGACCCTGTACCTCGACGCGGACACGGAGGTGCTGGGGCGTCTGGACTTCGGGTTCGAGCGGGCGTGCCGCCACAACCTCGCGCTCTCGATCTGCGAGGCGGGGATGGCCCGGCGGTACTCGCGGTCGGTCCGGGGCGATCTGGTCGAGTACAACACCGGGGTGATGTTCTTCCGCAAGTGCGCCGAGAACGCGGCGTTGTTCGCGCGGTGGGGGGAGCTCGCGCGGACGGTGGACTCGCTGGTGGAGTTCATCGCGGGGTCAAAGGTCGAGCAGATGCCCTACAACGATCAGGCGGCGTTCGCGCTGGCGGTCCACGAGCTGGACGTCAACCCGTTCGTGCTGCCGCACAACTGGAACTATCGCTACAAGTGGCAGCCGTGCGTGCACGGGCCCGTGAAGGTGTGGCACGAGTGGGATCCCGTGCCGGAGGAGCTCCGGGCGTACTGGGTGAAGCAGGACCGGGGCGAGGTGCCGCTCGACTTTGCGAGGATCAACTGGGAGCTTTGAAGGGGCGCCCCCAGGGGCGATGAGGAGCGGCGGGATGCGCGTGGCGTGCGTCGTCGGAGGGCTGGTGATCTCGTCGCTGGGGGGGTGTACCCCCATCGGCGGGGGCGGGGCGATCGTCGGCGGGACGAGCGAGGCCTTCGCGCCCGCGAGCCTGCGCGTCCACCCCCTGAGCCACGTCGAGGTCGGTTCACGGGCCGCGGGGCCGATCATCGTGCTCCACATCGAGCTCAAGGACCGCTACGGCGACACGGTGAAGGGGCTGGGTCGCCTGCAGGTGCTCCTGTACAGGCAGGGCGAGGGGGAGGGCCCGAGCGAGGGCGGGGTGCAGGACCTCAAGTGGGACGTAGCCCAGATGAGCGAGCCCGACGCGAACGCCAGGCTGTTCGATCCCGCGACGCGGACCTACCGCCTGCAGCTCGACGCCCCCCTGTGGGTGGGGCAGGCGACGGGCTGGATCAAGGTCCGGGCCGTGCTCGCGATCGAGACCCCCGAGGGCGATCGCCTCTTGAGCGACGAGTTCGTGATGCAGCGGTAGGGGCTACTTCGCGTTCTTGAGCTGCCCGAGCTGGCGGTATCGTTCGCGGTATTTCTCGGCGAGGGCGGAGTGCTTGGACTCGAGGCTGATCGCCTTGCCGTCGATGTACGCGCCGGTGATGCGGGTGGTCACCTCGAGCGGGTTGCCGTCGGTGATGAGGAGCGTCGCCTGCTTGCCCGTCTCGAGGGAGCCCACGAACGCGTCGATCCCGAGGATCTGCGCGGGCGAGAGAGTCACACTGCGGATCGCCTCGCTGATGGGCAGCCCGTGGGCCGCGGCCATGGCGGCGTTGTACGGAAGGTTGCGCTCGTGCGCCGTGTCGTCGGCGGAGGCGATGCAGAACCGCACGCCCGCCGCGTGCAGGCGCGCGGGGAGCGTGTAAGGCTCGTCGTACGCGCTGTCGCTGCGACGCGGGAGCACGTGCGTCCCCGTCACGATCACCGGGATGTCGTGCCGTTTGAGCAGCTCGGCGCACAGCCCCGCGTCCCGCCCCCCGACCAGCACCATCCGCATCTTCCGCTCCGCGAAGAACGTGACGGCCGACTGGATCTGGTCGTAGTCCGCCGCCGCTACGAACACGGGCAGAGGCTTCGCGTTCTTCGCCCCCGGGAAGATCGCCCCCATCGCTTCCCAGCGGAGATCCACCGGCGTGTCCTGGTCCTGCTCGCGGGTCTGGTGATACGAGCGGGCCGTGTCGAAGACCAGCGCCAGGCGGTCGAGCGTGGCCCGGATCTCCTTCATCTGCTCTTCGTCGCTCTTGTCGATGAAGAACGCCCGGATGGGTCGGACGTTGGGCCAGTTGACCAGCAGCCCCAGCGACGAATCGGCGTGGGGTGCGGCGTAGGCGAGGTCGTGGTTGGTCCACCCGTCGAGGCGGATCGCCGAGGGACGCCCGGGGATCAGCCCGCCCGTGGGGAAGACGCCCGCCGACAGCACGCCGTTGGCCCGCGTCACGGGCAGGAGCGTGGTGTCGGGGTTGACCGCGGTGAGCGCCAAGACCTCGGGCGTCACGCCGCCGACCTCGCCCAGGTCGTTGGTGGGTCGGACGGCCTGGATCTCGGTGAGCCCGAGCTGCGTGAAGGCGCCGACGAGCCCCGGGTAGACGTGCGCGCCCTTGAGGTCCACGAAGGTGTGGTCCTTGACCGCGAAGGGCGCGGGGACGTGGACGGGCCCGGGGCCGATCTCCGTGATCTTCCCGTTCGAGAAGGTGACGAAGCCCGTCGGCATGTCGGGCGCGGAGACAGGGTGGACGTGGGCGTTGTAAAGCGTGACGGCGACGCTCTGCGCCGGGGCCTTGGGGGCCAGGTCCTGGGCCAGGGTCATCGCGGAGACGGCGAGGAGTGCGGTGAGCATGATGATCTCGGCGGGGTGTGCGGGAAAAGCGGTCGGAACGCGTGCTCGACGAGGAAGAACTACTCGGCGCGGTGGAGCATCCCGCAGCCGCAGCGTCCCTGAATGTGACGCGTGGGATCTCGCCCCTTGTTGTACTCGTCGATGTACCAGCGACGGAGGAGCGCGTTCTCCTCGCTGTCCCCGGCGGGGCTGTCGAGGGTGGGCTTCTCGTCGCCGGATTTCTCGGGTCCGCCCTTGTCCGGGGCGGGCTTCTTGTCGTCCTTCTTCTTTTTGGCGGACTTGAGGAGCCTCTGGAGGATGCGCTGGCGGTCGCTCGCGTGGCGCTCGCGGTGGAGCTTGTCCTGCGCGAGGGAGAAGTAGCAGCGGCCGTCGATGTAGGTCGCCTCGGCCTTGGAGAACGCCGAGAGCGGGTGCCCGGACCAGATCACCAGGTCGGCGTGCTTGCCGGGCTCGAGCGAGCCCACGAAGCGCTCCACGCGAAGCTGCTTCGCGGGGTTGAGGGTGACGAAGGAGAGAGCCTCGGTCTCCGAGAGCCCGCCGTACTTCACCGCCTTGGCCGCCTCGACGTTGAGACGCCGGGCCAGCTCGTCGGAGTCGGAGTTGTAGCTGACGACGGCGCCGACCTCGTGCATCAGCGGCGGGCCCTGGGGGATGGCGTCCTGAACCTCGACCTTGTACGCCCACCAGTCGGCGAACGCCGAGCCCCCGCCCGAGTAATCGCGGACATAGTCGGCGACCTTGTACCCCTCGAGGATGTGCTGGTAGGTCCCGATCTTGAAGCCGTACTCCTTCGCGACGTTGGCGAGCATCACGATCTCGTCCTGGCGGTAGGAGTGGCAGTGGAGGAGGCGCGTGCCCGCGAGGATCTCGGCGAGGGGTTCGAGCTCGAGATCACGCCGCGCCGTGCCCTTGGCCATGCTCTGGGCGTACTCCTTCGCCGCCGTGAACCGGTCGCGGATCAGCATCTCCACGCCCATCCTCGTCTGGGGGTATCGGCTGCTGGGCCGGTCGCGGTTGGCCTGCCTGGGGTTCTCGCCCAGGGCGAACTTGATCCCGGGCATGGCGCCCTCGAAGTGCATCGCGTCGGGATGGACGCAGCCCCACCGGAGCTTGTTGGTCTGCGATTGACCGCCGATGGCGTTGGCGCTCCCGTGAAGGTTGTTCACGCACGTGACGCCCCCGGCGAGCTGGCGGTACCAGTCGATGTCGTCGGGATCGGTGACGTCCTGCACGCGGACCTCGCTCGAGACCGCCTGGCCCGCCTCGTTGGTGCCCTTGGAGAGCCCCGTGTGCGAGTGGCAGTCGATGATCCCGGGCGTGATGTGCTTGCCCGCGCAGTCGAGGGTCTCGACACCCGTCGGGAGGGATGCCCCTGGCTTGAACACGCCCTCGATCACCCCGTTCCGCACCAGCACGCTCGCGCCCACGAGCGTCGAGTCGGGGCCCTGGGTCCAGACCGTCGCGTTGGTCAGGAGCAGGGTCTGCTGGGGCGGGGGTTCGGCGAGGGCGTAGGGCCCGAAGGGCAGGCCCAGCGATTCCGGGATCGACTTGATGTCCGCGTCGTCGTCCTCGTCGTCGTCCTTGGAGTCCTTGCGGGCGCAGACGAACGTGCGCACCGTGCCGTCGGGAAGCGTTGACGTCCCGGCGAGGCGATCCCCCTCGAGCTTCACCGACTCCTTGATGGTGATTTCCCCGGCGGCGTAGGTGTACGTGGCGCCGGCGTCGGAGACGGCAACGTCCTTGGCCTTCGCGGGCTTGCCCTCGGCCGTGACCTCCACGCTGTCGCGGGCGATGGTGACGACCCGTGCCTTGGGGTCGTTCTTGTCGGCGGGCTTGGCGTCCGGCTCCACCACGCGCCACACGCCCACGATCGCCAGGGGCGGGAGCCTCACGGCGGAAAAATCGAAGGCCTCGCCCGTGTGGCGGAGCCCCTGGCCCAATAGGCCGATGGGGTTCCCGCGCTCGTCGCGCTCGATCACGGCGGAGATGGTGTAGACCCCCGTGCCCTCCTGGAGCTTCTCGTGGTCGAACGTGAACGCGAGGCGCGAGGCCTGGATCTCGACCTTCTCGCCCTTCACCGACTTGTCATCGCGGGTGATGGTGAGCGCATTCTCGCCATCGAAGACCAGCGTCCGCTTCGCGGCGGGGGCGTTGGCGATGGTCAGCTCCCACGTGCCCTCGAGCTCGGGCGCCGGGAATGGCGCGAGCTCGTGGTGTGTGCCGTCGATGAACAGGGCGAGGAGCTTGGCGTCCTTCTTTTTGGGGTTTGAGAAGAGCGGAGCGTCGGTCAGGAGCAGATTTGCCCGCTTGCCCGCCTCGATCGTGCCCAGCTCCCGCTCCAGCCCCAGGATCTTGGCGGGCGTGGTGGTGAGGGCCGCGAGGGCGGCGTCGGGCGCGAGCCCGTGCTTCACCGCCGCGCGAATGTTCTTGAGCAGGTCGTCCTTGTCCTTCAGGCGGTGCGAGGTGAAGGCGAACGTGACGCCCGCAGCGCTCAGACGTCGCGCGTTCGTCGGCGCCTGCTCCCACGCCATCAGCTCGCGAAGGTCCAGCGCCTCGGCCTTTCCGACGCTCGACGCGTCGGGCGGCTTGGGGAAGTTCACGGGAACAAAGACGGCGGGCGCGAGCGGCGCGATCGCCGCGAGACGCCTGTACTCGCTCCCGCTGCCCAGGATGAGGTACGGGCGGGAGAACTCCATCGCGACCTTGGCGGCGCGGAGCACCTCGAGCTCGTCGGTGCAGTCTATGAGCAGCGGAACGGGCGCCCCGGGCTGAGGAGCCAGCGCGTCCAGCGCGTTCCTCGCCTCGGTGAAGGCGCCCGACGCTCGCTCCTTGTGCTGGCTATCGGCGTCGAGGAGCGTCTGACGCATGAGCGCGATCGCGCCCATCTGCGAGTCGGGGTAGCCCTCGGACCGCGTCTCGAACGCCAGCGCGTGGTACGCGTGGGCGAGGTAGACCGGGGGCTTGTCGGCCGACGGATCTTCGCTGGGCCTGGCCAAGGAGACCACCGCCGACGTTCCGCGGAACACCCCGCCCCGGGGCGCGATCGCCGCGGCGCCGAAGCCGACCTTGCGCAGCGGCTCGGCGACCCTCGCGAGATTCTCGATCCCGTCCAGGGCCGACCGCTGCGGCACCACGTTGGGGCTCCAGTGCGTGCCGGCGTTCTTGGGGGCGGGGGCGTCGATCTCGGCGTACCCCTCGACAAACGCCGCGTACACGTGCAGGTTCTTGCAATCGACGACGCGCGGGCCCAGGGGCAGCCGGGCCGGGCGATCGCCCTCCGCGGGCAGCACCGCCGTGATGCGCCCGTCCCTGAGGATCACCGTCGCGTGCTCGAGCGTCTCGCCCGGGCGCGGATGCACGGCGGCGTCGACGAGCGCGATCCACGTGGGGTCGGCGCGGCGCGGCCCGTTCGCCGGAGGCGCCAGCGGGGAGTGCGAGGAAGGCTGGGCCAGCGCGAACGCGGCCAGCGTGACGGCCGAGAGAAGCCCGGCGAGCAGTCTGATCATGGCGGGAGTGTACCGGTCCCCGGGGCAGCCGGGGAAACCCGCCTGGCGACCGCCGTGGCGCCGGGGTGCGGAAACGCCCCGCGGCGGGCGCGAGCTACAAGCCCGCGACGGAATCCGACCGTTTCATCAGCACCCAGCCTCAAAGCGGACCAAGTAGTAGATGAGATCGTCGATGGTCACCCCGCCGTCGTGGATGTTGTTCCCGCTGCCGTCGTCGACGTCGGCGGCGATGTCGCCGGCCTCGAAGAGGACCAGGTAATAGAGCAGGTCGTCGATGGTCACCCCGCCGTCGGGCGTGCCGGTCGCGCTGCCGTCGTCGTAGTCCGCGACGCACAAGGCCGACACGGTCAAGACGGCGGCGTCGCTCGTCACCGAGGCGCACGGGGCGGACACGTCGCAGGTGTACGCCGCCGCGTCGGCGCTCTCCACGCTCGTGATCGTGAGGTGCGAAGTGCCCGAGCCGCTGACGCGCCCCCCGTCATTGAGGATCGTGCCGTCGCGCCGCCACTGATAGCCGGTAGCGCCGGCCGCGATCACGACAAAGTCCGCGGTCTGGCCCGGGGCGAGCGTGCTCGACGCCGGCTGGGTCGTGATGACCGGGCCCGCGGGAACCTCCCCGCTGTCGAAGGCGCCGAAGTCGCCCGTGACGCACCCGTCATAGGAGCGGGCCCAGTACCAGTAGGTCGTGCCCGGCGTGGCCGTCGCGTCGATGTGCGTGGTGGACGAGACGGTGGCGATGACCTGCGACTGCAGGACGCTGCTGGTGGGCGAGCGCGAGACGCGGTACTGCGTGATGCCCGGGACGCTGGACCACGAGACGTGCACGCCGTCGCAGGACGCGTCCGAAGCCGTCACGCTGGCCGGGGGCTCGTCGGCCTCGCACCCGATGTTGAACGCGGAGTTGGAAACATCGAAGAACACGTTCCCGATCGCCTCGATCTTCACGCGGGCCGTGCCCGAGGGAATGTCGGGGAGCGTGACGGTCTCGCTCCCGTCGTTGGGCGTGGAGGCGGCCAGAACGTGCGGGAACGTGGCCCCGCCGTCGGTCGAGAGCGAGATCTTGACGTTGGCGCAGTTCACGGGCGCGGCGTTGGTGTTGGCCACGCTCCACGTGATGGTCTGGCTCCCGGAGATCGTCACGCCCGTGTTGGGGAACGTGACCGCGAAGGGCCCCGCGGCGGTGGTCACGGTGTAAACGGCGTCGTCGGTGTTCACGCCCCCAGAGCCCGCGCGGTTGTCCCGGACGGTGAGGCGCAGGTCCAGCGAGCGCGCGAGCATGGGGTACTGCTCGCCGATGGTGAGCGAGCCGTCGAGGACATCCTCGATCCGCGGGAAGGTGCGGCTGGGGCTGGAGGAGGGAACGCGCACGCGGAAGAGCGGGCTCGTGCCGTTGTCCGCCGACCCCGCGCCGATCGCGGGCTGCGCCACACCCAGGTCGCGCTGCTCCCACGAGTACGTGAGCGAGTCGCCATTGGGGTCGCTCGCGCTCCCGACCGCGGTGAACGCCGTCCCGAAGGGGATGGTGAAGTCCGGGCCGGCGCTGACGGTGGGGGCGGTGTTCCCGCTGGCGACGTTGGACGAGCAGTTCCCCGTGCCTCCGAGGTACGACGCGACCTGGGCGTACGCGCCCTGGTTGAACATCGCGTCGGAGAGCGACTGCAGGTTGTTCGACCCGCCGCACAGCCCGGTGTACGACATGATCGTCGAGCCCGAGCCCGGCTCGTAGGCGTTGGATCCCGAGCGGTTGGACTCGCACGTCGAGGCGTCGCCCGCGTTGAAGGAGTGCGAGGCGTTGAACTGGTGCCCCAGCTCGTGGCTCATGTACTGGATCGCCATGTAGTCGCCCGTGGGGGAGCCCACGCCCGTCCCGCCGCGCGACTTGCTGTTGGCCTGGCAGACGCACGGGCGCTGGGCCAGCCCTCCGAGGTTGCCGGCCGAGACCACGTGGCCCACGTCGTAGTTGGCACTCCCGATCATCGAGGTGATCGTGGTCTGGTTCTCGTTGAGCATGGACGAGAGGTCGCCGTCGGTGTAGGGCTGCGTGGCGGCATTGGTGAACATCAGGTTGATGTTGTTGGCGACGAGGTTCATCCGCAGCGCGAACTCGTTCTCCCACACCTGGTTGATGCGGTTGACCAGCGTCACGATCCCCGCCTGCGCCTGCGTCGCCCCGCCGTAGAACGAGCAGAAGCTCGCCGTCGCGGCCACCGCGAGGCGGTAGGTGCGCTTGGTCGCGCCGGTCGCGCGCGAGGAGAAACCGCCCGTGACCTCCACAGGCCCGTCGTCGCGCTGATGGCACGTCCAGCCCTCACGCCGGATCGCGTCGCTGTGGTCGTACACCACGTAGAACTCGGTGTCGTGCCTGGTGTACGGGTCGATGGAGAAGTTCAGCACGGGCCCGAGCACCTGGGCGTGGAACCCCAGGGGCGTGTAGTCGAGCCGAACCGTCGAGGCCGGGTCGTCGATCCCCTGGCCCACAAACGTCTTAACACCCGGGAGCACCGCGGCCAGCCCGGGCTCCATGATGGGCGACTCGACGACGTGGAACCGGACAAAGTCGCCCTGAGGCGTGGGGAGGCTCAGCACCAGCGGCCGGGCCGCACCGGGGGTGTCCTCCAACGGCGCGGTGTCGAGCGTGACCATCATCCCGGCGAAGTGCAGCCGCGTCGCCTTGAAGCGGTCCGGGCGGACCCAGGGTTCACCCGCGGTCGCCTCGGCGGGCATCGCCGGGAGCACGGTCCAGAGCGCGTCGCCCGGGACCTGCCTCTGTTCCGCCGCCTGGGGCTGCCCGAGGGCGACGACAGACGACCACGCGAACAACGCCGCGACGCACAGACACTTGATCATGATCTCGACCCCAATGACCCCGATCGAGGCAGCCGACTTATCGGACGAAACGCAAGAACGAAACGCAAGATCCAAACACATAAACCCGGAGCCAGCCAACTCCAGGCCGAAACCTGTTCGGCGATTCTTGGCGGCGGATCCGCTCCGAGCGCGGGAAAACGCCGGGACCGCGCGGGAATTGCGGCCGCGGGGCGGAAGGGGGTGTTCACCCCCCCCCCGCGGGAGCCATGGGGGCGACTACCGGATCACGCCAACAAGCCCCGCCGCCAGAGCGGCCAGGACCACCCCCGCGAGGAGCGCGTAGAAGCGGTCGCCCTGGCGGAGGAAAAGCACGATGGTCATCGCGACGCGCACGCCGGGGGTCACGATGAGCAGCACTACGCCGAGCTGCGCGATGGCCAGGGGCTTGAGCTCGCCCGCGTCTCGGAGGACGCGTGAGGCGCTGAGCGAGGGGTCGGGGCGGAACGTGCTCCATGACGGGCCGACCCCCGGGTTCGTTGAGTAATAGAAGAGCAGGCCCGCGAGGCACACCGCGCCGGCGATGGCGGTGCACCATGTCAGCGTGCGGGAGAGGGCGGCGTCGAGGCGCGGGTCGCGGGCGCTCACAGGCGGCCTCCCGCGGCACGCAGGAGGATCTCGACGCCGGCCACCACCACGCAGATCGCGAAGACGAGGCGCAGGGCCTTGGTGTTGATCCGGGGCAGGACCCGCGCCCCAAGGAGCGAGCCCGCGAGGGCGCCCAGCGCCACCGGGGCGGCGAGCTGGGGGACGATCTGCCCGCGCGACAGGTACACGCCCGCGGAGGCGGCGGCCGTGACGCCGATCATGAAGTTGCTGGTCGTGGTGGACACCTTGAACGGGAGCCCCATGGCGCGATCCATCGCGAGGACTTTGACGATCCCCGAGCCGATCCCGACGAGGGCGCTCAGCACGCCCGCGCCGAGCATGATCACGAGGGCGAGGGGAACCCGGTGCACGCGGTAGGCGACCATGCTTTCGCGCGTGGGGCCCTCGCGTGCCGGGCTTTCGCGTGCGGGGTAGCTGGAGTCGAGGCGGAGGCGCTGGGCGAGGGCGTCAGGGGCAGAGTCGAGCGCGCGGGGCCGGGGCGGGCGGAGCGTCTGGACCGCGGACCAAAGAAGAACAAGGGCGAAGAGCACGCCCAGCGCCGGGGTGGCGAGTCGTGCGGCGAGAAGAGCGCCCGCGAGAGCGCCCACCACCGTGGCGACCTCGAGGAGGATGGCGACGCGGACGTTGGTGTAGCCGTCGCGCACATACGCGGCGGCGGCGCCGGAGGACGTGGCGATCACGGCGACGAGGGAGGTCCCGATGGCGTAGCGCATGTCCACGCCGAAGGCCAGCACGAGGACGGGGATGAGCACGACCCCACCGCCGAGCCCGGTGAGCGCCCCGAGAAAGCCCGCGAGGGTCGAGGCGAGCGCGAGCAGCACGGTCTGGACGAGCGGGTCCACGCGTCAGCGTAGCGGGGCCTCGCGCCACGCCGGGCCAGAGAATCCGGACCTCGCCGTGGCGGGCGAGGGCCGGCGCGGGTCAGGTTCTTCGGGGCGCGGCGTCCTTGGAAGGCCTGGGGTCGGTCGGCGGCGTGTGGTTGTCGTGCAAGCCCGCCTCGCGGAGCTTGCCCAGGGCCGGGGGAAGGTCGATGCCCGCCTGCTCGGCCAGCTCGTGCAGGCGCGGGAGCGAGCCCACCAGCCCGGAGAGGAAGTCGGCGGTGGCGTGGCGTCCCCCCGCCGCGCCGCCCTGGTCCCACACGGTGATCTTGTCGATCTTGAGCCCCTGGATCGCCTTGACCTGCTGCTCGACGAGCTTGGGGAGCTGCTCGATCAGCAGGAGCGTCGGGCCCACCGCGGCGTCGCCCGCGCACGCCTCGATCAGCTTGCGGGAGCCCTCCGCCTTCGCCTCCATCACCATCTGGATGCCCTTCGCCTCCGCGTTGTACTTCGCGAGGATGGCGTCGGCCTCGCCCTTGGCCTCACGCCGTCGGCGTTCGGCCTCGGCCTCGGCGGCGATCTCGGCGCGGCGCTTCTCGATCTCCTGCGGCGCAATCTGGTCTCGCGCCAGACGCGCCAGCTCCTGGTCACGCTGCGCCAGCATCACCGCTTCCTGCGACTTCGCCAGCGCCACCTGCGCCCGACGCGTCGTGTCGGCCTGGATCTCCGCCAGCTCCGCGTTGCTCGACGCCACACGCGCCTGCGCCGTGTTCTCCCCCGTCACCGCCGCCGCCTCGGCCTCGGCGACGCGGATGCGCTGCTCCTGCTCGAACTGCTTTCGGCTCGCGACCGTCTCCGCCTCGCGCTGAGCCGTGGCGATGTCCCGGTCGCGCCGGCTCGACGCCTCACCCTTGACCGCCTCGGCCTCCAGCGCCGCCAACGCCACGCGCTGACGCTGCTCCGCGAGCTTCTGGCCCTCGGTCGCGCCGGCCTGCTCCGCCGCGACCTTCACCAACTTCTCACGAACCGCGGCGGCCTCGCCCGAAGCGCCGTCCCGCTCCTGCTCGGCCACCTCGACCTTCGCCCGGTTGACCGCCTCGGCGGCGGCACGCTTCCCGATCGCGTGGATGTACCCCGACTCGTCCGTGATGTCGCGGACGTTCACGTTGATCAACTCCAGCCCGATCTTGTTCACCTCCTCCGCGACGTTCTTGTTGATCAGCGACATGAACTTCTCGCGGTCCTTGTTGATCTCCTCGATCGTGAGGGTCGCGATCACCAGACGCAGCTGGCCCAGGATGATGTCCTGAGCCTGCTCGCGGATCTGCACCACCGGGAGGTTGAGCAACCGCTCGGCGGCGTTGTTCATCAACACCGGGTCGGTGCTGATGCCCACCGTGAACGTCGCCGGCGCGTTCACGCGGATGTTGTTCAGCGAGAGCGCCCCCTCGAGCGGGATGTCGATCACGATCGGCTCGAGCGAGAGATAGGCGTAGTCCTGGATGAGCGGGATGACGAACGCGCCGCCGCCGTGCAGGCACTTGGAGCTCTTGTCCCGCCCCACCTTCCCGTAGATCACCAGGATGCGGTTGCTCGGGCATCGCTTGTACTGACGCACGACCAGCACGGTGAAGAACAGGAACAACAGCAGGATGGCGCCGATGATCGGCAAGAAGTACTGGAACGGCTCGGCCGCGAGCGTCGTGAACGTTGGCATGGCAATCCCCCTTCCGCACTCCCCATGGTCGACCGCACGCTACAGCCCGGCGGACGACGCGTCCGCGGGCACGACAATCAGCGAGTTGTCCTCGTGGACCTTGACGACGCGGACGCGCGTGCCCGTCGACGCCGGACCCGACGCCGACTGCGCGTTGCAGATCCGCTGACGCGTCCCGAAGACCACGCGCACCTGCCCCTTGCCCGCGCCCGAGGCGGGCACGTCGGCGTAGACCTCGCCCTCACGCCCGATGGCATCCTGGATCCGCACGTTCCCCGACGACTGCAGGTCGTACAGACCCTTGAGCAGCAGCGCTAGCACCCACACTATCCCCACGCCCGTCGCGCACCCCACGCCCACCGCAAGGGGCATCGAGAGCGACATCCCCTTGGCCGCGGCGATCCCGCCCCACCCAAACCCCATGGCGAACGCCGTGATCGACTGGAACGACAGGGCCTTGAACCCCGCGGAGGGGTCGGCGTGGGCGTCGTGGATCCCGTCGGCGACCCCGGGGTCGATGTCCACGTCGTGGGCCACGCCCCCCGCAAGCATCAGCACCAGGCGGATCACAAAGATCGCGGTCCCGACAATCGCGGGCACCCCGAACCAGGCCATGGACCCTTGAAAGAGCGCGTCGAGCATGCTTCCCCCCTTGCCGTTCCCCGGCGTGCACGTTCTCGCGACGCAGGATTATTAGGAGGTTCTGGCGCGCAGTTGCGAAGTTAGCGAACGCAATTGCGTATTTGGCAGGCGTGCGGAAAGCGGCAGCCCGAACAGCGTTTTCTGCGCTCAATGGAGTGCGCGGCGGTCGAGCGATGTGCGGCCAAGTGTCGCGGGAATCACGCCGCGAGATCGGCGTCGTCGCCCAGGTCATCATCGCCCAGCAGCCCCCACTTGTCCTTGGGGAGGTGGCGGTGGTGGGTCTGGATCACGCGGGCGAGCTGACGCCCCAGGAGCTCGCGCAGCGACGCGAGGAGCGTCATGAGCGCCGGGTCGAAGGGCTGGCGCCGGTCGCGGAAGAGCACCAGCACGGCGAGGCACTCGCCCTCGTGGCGGCAGGCCATCCCCAGGACCTCCTGCGCGTCGAGCCAATCGTCCTCGCCCAGCCGCTCGACGAGCATCTCCGGGGAAAGCCGCACCACCTCGCGCTCGTGCTCGAGCGCCGGGGCGAGCGTCGCCGCGAGGTGATCGAAGAGCACCTCGGCGGTATCGCGCGGGCGGTCGTAGTTCACGTACGCGCCGAGGGAAAAATCTCCCGACGAGGAGGGAAGGAACACCGCCGCGTTGGTGGGCCCGGTCCGCGGGAGCAGGAACTCCAGCGCGGTCCGAAGCAGGCTCTCCAGGTCGAGCTCCTGGCGGACGAGCGCGTTGAACTCCGAGGCGACGCTCCCCACGGTGAGCTGGTCGGCCATCTCGGCGTAGGCCTTGTTCAGGTCGCCGCACAGCGAGGCCACCTGCCCCATGAGCTCGCGGCGCGACGAGTTCAGCGTGCGGCAGAGCCGACGCAGCCGCTCGCAGCGCCGGGCGCCGGCGGCCTGCTGGTCGCGCAGCGTGCGCGCCCGCGCGAGGGCGCCGTCGAGGCGGTCCACGAGCTCGGCGCTGCTGATCCCGACGGGGATCAGGTCGGCGGCGCCGCACTGCATCGCCCGCACCGCCGCGCCCACGTCGGGCGCCTCGCTCACCAGCACGCACACGATGGCGGGGCGCAGCGCGCGGAGGCGTTCGATCGTCGAGGCGCCGCCCGCCGAGTCGTCGAGGATGGCCAGCGTGATCTCGGCGGAATCCGCCGCGAGCACGATCGCGTCGTCCACGCCCGCCGCGAGCACGATCTCCCCCACCCGCCCGCTCAGCGCGGTGGCGAGCGCGTCGCGACGCGAGGCGGACGCCGAGGCGATCACGGCCCGGGTCGAGGGCAGCACGCGCGGAGCGTGCGTGAGAGGCACGGCGAGCGAGCCGAGACGATCCGAAGCGGGCTTGCGCCGGGTCATGAAGAATCCCTCCAGAGCGGCCCGGCCTCGCCGGTCGCTGCACTGGGATCGGACGCCTTGGAGCCGCGGTTGAGCGCGAGTTCTCGGTACATGCCCCGGTTCGCGGGAGCGCGGCGAACGCGAGAAAGAAGCTCGCGACCTCGGGCTCTCCGGGGCGCAAGACGTGCGCGAAGGAGACGCAAATCGCCCGGCGGCGCGGGCCGCGGCGCTACGTGCCGGACGGCTTGGGCTTTGGGGTGTACAGCCCGTCGAAGTATGTGGTCCAGGACGCGCCGTTGTCGGCGGAGTGCTCGATCCACTGGCGCACTTTGCCGTCGGCCAGGGGAGTGAGGGACATACGCGTGAGCTTGGCCTTGCCCTGGGGCGGCTGGTTGGTGCCCTCGAGGTGCATCGCTCCATCGCGCACGGCGCCCTCGTATCGCACGACCGTGCCGCTGGGGTCGACCCAGATCTGGTGCCAGCGGCGTGTGGCGGGATCGACGAAGTTCATGCTCCGCCCCGTGCCGCCGGTCATGTTGGACCAGTTCTCCATGATGAGGGCGCCGCGTTCGACCTTCTCGATCTTGCTCGTCCCGACCTGCTGGCCCTGGGGGTTGAAGACATCCCACTCCCCGACCCAGAAATCGAGCTCCTGGACGAGCTCCTGCGCGGGGGCGGCACGCCGACGGGCGCCCGCGAACCGCGCGTCGGTGCGCAGGCCCGCGAGGTCGGTGTCCTCGTCGAGCTGCTTGAGATTGCGGAAGCCCGCGTCGATGGCGCGGTCGAGCTCGGCGAAGGCCTGGTCCTTCTCGCCGGAGAGCGCGTGGGCGCACGCGATGTTGTAGAGACACACAGGGCGGAGCTGGGCGTTCTCGGCGGCGCGCCGGTAGGCGGGGATGGCCCCCGCGGAGTCGCCGGACGAGTGACGCGAGAGCCCGAGCATGAACCACGCCCGCGAGTTCTTGGGATCGGACCGCGTGATCGCGTCGTAGGCCTTGATGGCCGAGGGCCAGTCCTTGGCCTCGAACGCCTTGGCCGCGGCGGCCATCTCGGGCGAGGGCGCGGGGGCCGATGGGCTGGGTTGTCCGGCACCTCCTCCCGCGCTTCCCCCGGTCCCCCCCTGCGTCTGGCCCGCGGCACCGGGTGAGATGACCAGGGCCAGAGCCAGGACACCGATCCAAACCGTGGTCGAGCGGCGCATGCGGAACTCCTTGTGAATCGCGAAGGCTCGTCTGTTCCCGAGGGCCCGCGAGGGCGTTCCGGGGCGTTGATATCACAATCTTGCGGTGCGTGCCGGGCGATCGCGAGGGCGTTGGACGCGGCAGGATCCCGCCCGTTCCGTAGTTTCTTGTGGCTCGGGAGGGGTTCGGGTATGCTGATCCTGGTGGGGTGACACACGCGGGGAGATCGAGCGATGGCAAGTCAAGGCGTTGGGCGGGATGGGGCGCGGACCGGGGCGAGGTCTGGATCGTGGTGCGGGGGCGTGGCGCTGATGGCCTGCGCGGGGTCGGTCTTCGCCCAGCCCGCCCACGACTCGTGCGCGTCGCCAGAGTCCTTCTCGGGCTACGCGAGCCAGCTCTACGACAACACGCTCGCCACGCTCGACGGCCCGGCGGTCAGCGCGTGCGGCATCGCCACGCAGGTGCAGAAAGACGTCTGGTACTGCTGGACCGCGACCCAGTCCGGGCCCGTCACCGCCCGAACCTGCGGCGGGGCGGCGTACGACACCGTCATCGCCGTCTACGACGACTGCGCCTGCGACGGGTCCGCGACCCAGATCGGCTGCGGCGACGACAACTGCGCGACCCAGAGCAGCATCACGTTCCTCGCCTCGTCGGGGCGCACGTACATGATCCGCGCGGGGTCGTACGCGGCCGCCACGGGCGGATCGGCGACGCTCGTCGTGGAGTCCGGGTTCACCGCCGGGCCCATCGTCAATCCCGCGAACGGGCATTCCTACTTCCTCGCGCCCGTCGCGTCGTGGACGGCGGGCGAGGCGCTCGCCGTCGCGGTGGGGGGGCACCTGGTGACGATCAATGACGCGGCGGAGAACACGTTCGTGCAGACGCAGGTCCTGGGGTTTGATGGGCTGGACCGGCGCGGTTGGATCGGGTTCAACGACGTGCAGAGCGAGGGAACTTTCGTCTGGGCCAGCGGCGAAGCCGCGACATACACCAACTGGAACCCCGGCGAACCCAACAACTCCAGCGGCGTCGAGCACTACGCCGAGATGCTCGGCGGGAGCGGCGAGTGGAACGACGTGACCGAGGTCCACGCCGCGACCCAGTTCTCGCTGATCGAGGTGGATGGCGCGCCGACATGCCCCGCCGACCTCGACGACGGCTCGGGCACCGGCACGCCCGACGGCGGGGTCACCATCGACGACCTCATCTACTTCCTGTCCCTGTTCGAGCTGGGCGACATCGGGGCGGACCTGGACGACGGCTCCGGCACGGGCACCCACGACGGCGGGGTCACCATCGACGACCTGGTCTTCTTCCTCACCAGGTTCGATCTGGGGTGCTAGGCGGGTCGCCACGGCCGCTTGTCCCGAGTTCTGTTGTCTTTTTCCTGTCCCCGGGCGTTTTCGCTTGGCACATCCCGGGGAGAGGCGGTATGTTGCGGGCCGTCGCGAGAGTCCGCGGATCACCCAATCAGGGGGTTGGTGCGGGTGAGTCTGTGCGAGTCGGCGTGGCCGGGCGTGGGGGTCGTCGGGCGTTCGCTTGCGAGCGAGTGTCGTCGGCGTGACGAGTGGCGTGAGCTTGGATGTGCGTTTTTGATTCCGGCCCATGGGGTATGGGGGCCGCGCTTTCGAGGAGCTTGAGATGACGGTGAGCAAGAGCCTGGGTGTGATCTCGGCGCTGGTGGTGTGCGCGGGGGCCGCGATGGCGCAGCCGGCGAACAACGCCTGCGGCAGCGCGCAGAACGTGTCGCTGTCGGCGCTGTCGTTCACGACCGTGGTGGGGACCACGGTGGCGGCGACCGCGGACGGCGGAACGGGGAACTGCGGCAGCTCGGACTCGACCGGCGATGTGTGGTACACCGTGACGGCGCCCTCGGACGGCGTGCTGACCGCGGACACCTGCACCGCCGCGGGGTACGACACTGTGGTGTCGATCCGCAGCGGGGCGGCGTGCCCGGGCGCGAGCCTGGCGTGCGACGACGACGCGTGCGGCGCGTCCCGCTCCACCGTGAGCGTCAACGTCACGGGCGGCGTGATGTACCGGATCCGCGTCTCGGGGTGGAACGGCTCGGTCGGGACCTTCACGCTCCGGCTGACGCACGGCGCGCCCGTCCCGCCCCCGAGCCCCACGATCGGCCCGGACGTGGTCGTCAACCAGATCACCGACGTCGCGCGCTGGGGCACCAACGCGGGCGGGACGATCACGTCCTACTCGGTGGGCACCGATTCGTGCAACCCGGGCGACTATCCGGTGCTGTGGGTCGACAGCAGCGCGTACGAGCCGGACTTCAACACCACGCAGCACCCGGTGATCGGGCAGAACATGTACCGCCTCAAGAGCTACGGCGCCTACTCGCGCTTCGAGCACCTCGGGCAGTCCTGGCTCAAGCACGGGTTCGTGTCGACCAACTCCTTCGAGTGCGGGACGTGCACCACCGGGAACCCCAACGCCGAGAAGATCTGGCGCTACAGCATCCAGAGCTGGCAGGACGTGGGTGGCGACGTGCTCGGGCTTAACTGCTCGGACACGTACGGCTCGGGGCTGAACGGGAGCCAGGGCGGGCTGGGCGCGAAGAACATCGTCAACGCGGCGACGGGCTTCTCGCCCCACGTCGAGGGCAACAGCACCGGCGACTCGACCACGCGGGCGCGCCTCCAGGTGCCCACGTCGGACGTGACGAGCCAGCCCGAGGGGACGCGGTACTTCGTCGAGGGGCACTACGTCACGCAGGATGATGCGCAGTTTGTCCGCCCCGGCGAGACGGTGGCCTTCAACGCGCTCAACAACGCGTCGTGGCGCGAGGTTTCGGAGGCGTCGATCAACAGCGGCCCGACGTTCGTGGGATCGACGGTCCAGCAGCAGGTCGGGCTGTTCGCCTGGAAGGCCGCGGACGCGAGCGTGACGCTGGTGTCGGCGGACCACGACGACACGCCCAACCCGTGCACAGGGTACAAGGATCCGATCACCAACGGGCCTCAGTATCCGCCGGGGACGAAGTTCATCCGCTCGCGGTTCTGGATCGGCGCCAAGGCGACGGACCTGGGCGGCGGGCAGTGGCGGTACGAGTACGCGGTGCACAACCTCAACTCCGACCGCGGGGCGAGCAGCTTCAACCTCGCGTTCGCGGACGCGCTGGCGACGCCGACGGCGGTCGCGTTCCACGCGCCGCAGTGGCACTCGGGCGAGCCCTACAGCAACACGCCGTGGGACATGACCAAGGCGGGGGGGACGCTGAGCTTTTCGACGAGCCAGGCGTACAACGCGGGGAGCGACACGGCCAACGCGATGCGCTGGGGACAGCTCTTCAACTTCGGGTTCACCTGCGATCGCGCGCCGGTAACGGGGAACGCCACGATCGGGCTGTTCAAGCCCGGGACGGTTCCCTCGATCACCGTCGCGGGGATCCCCGTCCCCAGCCAGCCTGCGCCCGCGTGCGTCGCGGACTTTGACGACGGGACCGGGACGGGCACGCCCGACGGCGGGGTCACCATCGACGATCTCATCTATTACCTCGGGCTCTTCGAGGCGGGCGACGCGAACGCGGACGTGGACGACGGGACCGGGACGGGCACGCCGGACCTCGGGGTGACGATCGACGACCTCATCTACTACCTCACGCGGTTCGAGGCGGGGTGCTAGGTGATCTTGGGTTCATGTCGATGTGGTGCGAGGGCGCCGGGAGATGACGTTTGGGTTGATGCGTGAAGAACAGGGGGATGTCATGGATTCGTGCAACTCGAGATGGTTCGTGGGAGGGTTGGCGGTGGTGGGGGTGATGGGGGCGTGGTCGGCGCGGGCTCAGGCGCAGATCAACTCGCCCGGGGCGATCAACGGGATGGTGCTCCAGTACCAGTCGGTGTTCACGCAGGCGAGTACCAGCCCGCCCGTGTCGACCACGACGCACACCTGCCTCGCGTTCGTGTCGTTCGATCCGTCGGTCACCGGAATTATCGACTCGGTCGATGTGCTCAAGCCCGGCTCGAGCGTCAGAGTGTCGATCTCGGGCTCCGGCACGTTCTACTCGAGCAGCCTCTTCACGTACACTTCCCGGTCGTCGCTGATGTCGAACTGGCCCAACGGCGAATACACATTCATCGTGACGGATGACGAGCTGGACGAGTGGGAGTATCCGCTCCAGCAGCCCCATGCGTCGGGCGTGTGGCCGGCGGCCATTCCGGCGTTCACGCCCGCGACGTACACCGCGCTCCAGGGCATGGACCCCACGCAGCCCCGGCTCGTCGAGGTGAACACGTTCACGGTCTCGCCGCCCGCCACGGGGCAGCTCAGCGGGCTCCTGGTCAGCCAGCGATTCGGGACGTTGCAGGGCCCCACGGCGTGGTCGAGCCTGACCACCGTCGGCTCGCCGACCTCGACGCGGACGATCCCCGCCAACACCTTGCTCCCCAACACGGACTACTTCGCGACGTGGTACTTCGATCAGCGGATTCCCGTGAGCTATCCCCCGCCGGCCGTTGTGGAGGCCACCAACGTCTCGTTCGGGAACATCACTCGCGTGGCATTCCGCACCGGCGCCGCGGCGCCCGCGTGCGTCGCGGATGTGGACGACGGCAGCGGCACGGGCACGCCCGACGGCGGGGTGACCATCGACGACCTCATCTACTACCTCGGGCTGTTTGAATCCGGCGACGTGGACGCGGACGTGGACGACGGCAGCGGCACGGGCACCCACGACGGCGGGGTGACGATCGACGACCTGATCTACTACCTCACGCGGTTCGAGGCCGGGTGCTAGGAATCGCCCCTGGGAGGGCCCGTTCCTGCGGAACTCCCGTGTTTCTCATGGCTTTGGCGCGCGCCGGACGATCAGCCTCCATCCATTGGAGGGCTTGGTCATGCTCCACCTCGGCCGCACGGTGCTTCGAACGCTCGTCCTGACGGTGGTTTCGGCTTGCGTCGGGCTGCCCGCCGCCACGGCGCGGGCGCAGACCTGCGAGGCGCAGTGGACGGCGGGGAATGGCGTGCCCGGGGTATTCGGGACCGTTCAAGACTCCACGCTGTGGGATCCGGACGGACCCGGCCCGCGGCCGGTCCAGGTGCTGGTGATGGGTAATTTCTGGGTCGCCGGTGAAGTCTCGGTGGGCGGCTCCGCGCTGCTCGACCCCGAGACCGGTGTGTGGTCGAGGCCGGCGTGGGGGTACGACGCCAGGATCGTGAGCGCGGTGGTGAGGTCCAACGGCGAGCTGATCGCTTCGGGAGAGTTCGGCCCGTCCAACGCGCGCGTGAGCGGCGTGGCCCGCTGGGACGGCTTCTCGTGGACGGTGTTCGGCTCGGCGGAGACTCTGGCGGTGAACGCGATCGTCGAACTCCCCAACGGCGATCTCCTCGTGGGCGGGAGCTTCACCACGATCGGCGGCGTGCCCGCCAACTCGATCGCGCGGTGGGATGGCTCGGCGTGGTCACCCCTTGGCGCCGGCGTCCGCGGCGCGGTCAATGAGATCGCGCGGCTCCCCAACGGAGACATCATCGCCGGTGGTGTGTTCGGGATCGCGGGCGGCGTGTCGGCGTACAGCATCGCCCGGTGGGACGGCGCGGCGTGGTCCGAGTTCGGGTCGGGCATTCAGGGGGCGGTGTCCGCGCTCGCGGTCATGCCCAACGGGGATCTCATCGTCGGGGGAGCGCCCGCCCAGCCAGGCACGCCCTTCTCGAACAACATCGCCCGCTGGAACGGCACATACTGGTCCGAGCTCGGCTCGGGGGTCAACGGCGTCGTCGGGAACGTCGCCGTGCTTCCCAACGGAGACCTGATCGCCCTGGGCCGTTTCAGCATGGCGGGCGGCTCACCGGCGAACGCCATCGCCCGCTGGGACGGCACGACCTGGTCCGCCTTCGGAAGCGGGTTGCTCATCGACCCAGACTCGACGGGCGGCGCTGCCACTCTCACCGTCTTGCCCGGCGGCGGCATGTTCGTGGGAGGGTCGTTCACATCCGCGGGCGGTGTCGGCGTGAAGTCCGCCGCCCGGTGGAAGGACGGTGTGTGGTCCGCGTTGGGCACGGGGCTGAACGGCCATGTTACCGCGATCGTCCTGCACCCCAGCGGTGATGCGATCCTGGCGGGGAGGTTCACCACCGCCGGCGGAGTGGCGGCCAGGGGCGTGGTCCGATGGAACGGCTCGGTGTGGTCGCCGCTCGGGGCAGGGCTGACCGGGGAGGTGAATGACCTCGCCGTGCTCCCCAACGGCGATGTCGTCGCGGGTGGCTATTCCACCGCCGCCAGCCGTAGTTTCACGGCCACGGTGTTCCGCTGGGACGGTGCGTCGTGGACCGAGTTCGGGCCCGGAGTCGAGGGCATGGTGCACACGCTCGAGGCGCTCGCGAACGGGGATCTCATCGCGGGCGGATCGTTCAATCTCGGGGGAGTCGAATCCGAGCGCGGCCTCATCCGCTGGGATGGCGCCGCATGGTCCGAGGTCGGGCCGGGTGTCCGCGGTCTGGTGCGCGACGTCGCCGTGCTCTCCAACGGCGACCTGGTCGTCTGTGGGGCGTTCGACGAGGCGGGCGAGTTCAGCGGGCAAGGGACCGTGCGCTGGGATGGTTCGGCGTGGCGCGCGATGGGCACGACGTTCGAACCGTCAGACCCGACGATCGGCGTTCGCGCGCTCGCGGTGCTCCCCAACGACGACGTGGTCGCGGGCGGGAGCTTCATGGCCGCGGGAGGCGTGTTTGCTTCGAACATCGCCCTCTGGAACGGTTCGTCCTGGTCCGAGGTCGGGCACGGGCTCGATAGCGCCGTGCTTGAGTTGGCGGCACTTCCGTCCGGAGGCTTCATCGCGGCCGGGCAGTTCAGTTACGCGCCCTGGAATCCGGTTCAGACTGTTCGCGGCGTTGTGCGCTGGGACGGCACGGGGTGGAACTCCTACGGGGTGGGAGAGTTCCTGACTCCCTATGCGCTCGCGGCGTGGCCCAACGGCGATCTGATCGTCAGCGGGGACTTCACTTCCATTGCGGGCCGCGTCTCGCCGTATGTCGCACGCTTCGCGAGGCCGTGCGTCTGCGTCGCGGATGTGGACAACGGGCTCTCCGCCGGCACGCCCGACGGCGGGGTGACGATCGACGATCTCATTTACTACCTCAGGCTCTTCGAGGTCGGTGACGTGCGTGCGGACGTGGACGACGGCAGCTCCACGGGCACGCCCGACGGCGGGGTGACGACCGACGACCTCGACTACTTCCTCACGCGGTTCGGGGCCGGGTGCTAGCGGGTTGGTGGGCGTCTCGGCAGCCCGCGGAGAAGTGCGGGAAGGAGAGCATGGAAATCGTCGATCCTGACACCGCTCATTTTCGCGGTGCCTTCGACCCATTCCAGCGCTCCGGCTTCGATCGGAGAACGCGAACGTCTCCCTATCAAGCGCGGTGCCAGGGGTCTGGTGCGCACTCGCGGAGTTTTCCCCGCGCTTTGGTGGTTTTTCTGGGAATCGTGGTTCTATTTGTGGATGTGGGGTCGCGCGAAGGGTGGTCCATTGGGCACAGCACGGCGAGTCTCGGTCTTGGTGTGGGTGCTGACGGCGATGCTCGCGTCGCACGCCCTCGCGCAGGCCCCGACGCTGACCATCCTGGATCGGCTCGCGGGGCAGTTTGAGACGAACGTGTCCGCCGTCTCCGCGGACGGACGCGTGATCACCGGGAACGCGGGCGCGGTCGGCGGGGGGCTCCCGTACGTGTGGAGTGCCGCCACCGGGTACACCCAGTTCGGACTTCCGGGCGTGTTCAGCCTCTCGAAGGACCTGACCGACGACGGATCGCTGACCGTCGGGAGTGGGTACGGGAGCGACATGCTGAGCCACACCTACCGCTACTCCAACGGCACGTACACACGAATCTTTGAGCCCGCCGGGTACAGCGCCTCGGCGGCCAACGGCGTGAGCGGCGACGGATCCGTGATCGTGGGCGAGATCGGGCGGCCCACCGGCGGGCGTCGCGCGATGCGGTGGACCGCGGCGACGGGGATGGTCGACGTGGGGCGGCCGCGCGCGAGCGACCTCGCCTCCGACTTCACCGGGATCAGCCGCGACGGCGCCACCGCCATCGGCAAGAGCACCGGCCCGACCGAGTCCACCGACGCCTTCACCTGGACCCAGGAGGGCGGGTGGAGACTCCTCCCCGTCTTCCCGGGGACGACAGCCCGGTACGACAGCTTCCCCAGCACGACCAACAGCGACGGGTCGGTGGTCGTGGGGAGCTTCGACGCCACCGGTGCTCTCAGCAGGGCGGTCGTGTGGCGGAATCACGAGCCCATCGACCTCGGCACGTTCGGGCCGAACTTTGCCATGTTCGGCACCGGCGGCTCGGAGGACGGCCGCGTCATCGTTGGTGCTCGCCAGAACCTCGACCCCGGCGGCCGCGTGGAGGCCACGGTCTGGCTCGACAACAGCGGGCCGATCCTGCTGCGTCAGTACCTCGAGAACCAGGGCGTTGCGATCCCCGCGAACTGGGACCTCGAGACCTGCATGAGCGTCACCCCCGACGGACGCACCATCGTCGGGCGTGCCGTGCACCGCGTGCCCAACGACACGTACTACACGCCGTTCATCGTGACGATCCCCACGCCGGGGGTCGCGGTGCTGGCCACGATCGCGGGACTCGCGCGCCCGCGGCGGCGGGCGCGCCCGCTCACCCAAGCTCTGTAAGCATCGGTCCGGCCGCGCTCGCGTGAGCATGGCCGTGGCTCGATCGTCTACGAACACGAGGTCGGCTTCTGTTCTAGTGGAGCGGGCATCTTGCCCGCTCGATTTGTGATTGCCCGGGTGGGCTGGAAGCCCCCCCCGCCACAGAGGCTACGAATGATCTGAAATTGCTCCTGCGGGTCGACCGGGCGTCCGGGGCGGTGGGGGGAAATCGCCCCCGGTGTGGGCCGGAGTTTCTGGGGTTATTCCGTGCAATAAAGTGTTCGGAGGGGGCGTTGGGCGTGCTTGAACCCCCGTG
This sequence comes from uncultured Phycisphaeraceae bacterium, assembly GCA_964614075.1. Taxonomy (GTDB): domain Bacteria; phylum Planctomycetota; class Phycisphaerae; order Phycisphaerales; family UBA1924. The sequence goes on along the minus strand of CAZTJZ010000028.1, from coordinate 4,307 downwards.
GGGTCGCTTCGGAGTGCTGACGATGCGGAACACGATCGCTGTGATTTTGTCATTGGTGGCGGTGCGCGCGGCGATGGGCGTGCTGCCCCCGGTGCCGGTCCCGCCGGAGAACCCGCTGACGGAAGAGAAGCGGGTGCTGGGCAAGATCCTGTTCTGGGATGAGCAGCTCTCCACGGCGAACGTGGTCTCCTGCGGGAGCTGCCACCAGCCCTCGCGCGGCGGGGCGGACCCGCGCCTGGCGCGCCACTCCGGGCTCGACGGCGTGCTGAACTCTCCCGACGACATCCTGGGCTCCCCTGGGGTGATCCGGTCCGACGCTTCGAACAACTACGAGCGCGACCCGGTGTTCTTGCTCAACCCGCAGATCACCGGTCGTGCGGCGAACGCGAACATCAACGCCGCGTTCTCGCCCCTGCTCTTCTGGGACGGGCGTGCGACGTCGACGTTCACGGATCCTCAGGCCGGGACCACCGCGATCGCCTCGGGGGGCGCGCTCGAGAGCCAGAGCGTGGGCCCGCCCCTGAGCTCGGTCGAGATGGCGCACGCCGCGACCGACTGGGACCTCGTGGTCTCCAAGCTCTCTCGCGCCAAGCCCCTGGACCTCGCGACCGCGATCCCGACCGACGTGCAGGGCGTGCTCTCCACGAACCCGACGTACCCGGACCTGTTCGTCCGCGCGTTCGGCGACGCGGAGATCACCGCGGCCCGTATCGCCTTCGCGCTGGGGACCTATCAGCGCACGCTCATCTCCGACCAGACGCCCTTCGACCGCTTCCGCGCGGGCGACGCCACCGCCCTCACGCCCGGGCAGCTCCAGGGGTTCAACGAGTTCCAGGCGCACTCGTGCGCGGCGTGCCACCGCGTCGTCAACGACCTCTTCACCGATTTCTCCTTCCGCAACATCGGGCTGCGTCCGACGACCGAGGACCCCGGGCGTCAGTCGATCAGCGGGAACGCCGCCGACCGCGGGAAGTTCAAGGTCCCCGGGCTGCGGAACGTGGGTCTCAAGCGGACGTTCATGCACAACGGGATGTTCCAGAGCCTGACGCAGGTGATCCAGTTCTACGCGCGGGCGCCCGGCGCCCCGGCGCAGTTCCCGGACAACCGCGACCCGCTGATGAACGCGATCGTCCCGCTCCCGCCCCAGGACGCGGGGGCGATCCAGGACTTCCTGCAGAACGCGCTGACGGACCCGCGCGTGGCGGGCCAGCAGTTCCCGTTTGACAAGCCGCTCTTGTTCACGGAGCGCCCGTCGGATCAGGCGGTGCTCCTGGGCGGCGGGGTCGCGGGGAGCGGGGGGGTCGTGCCTCGGATCATCGTCCAGGGGCCGGCGCTGATCGGCAATCTCGACTACCGCGTGGGATTGGACGGGGCGTTGGGCGGTGCGAACGCGCGCCTGGGTGTTTCGGCGAACCCGCCCGTGAACGGGCGCATCAGCCCCGCGAGCTTCGCGGGGAGCGCGACCGCGGGGGGCGCGGGGGCCGGCAATGGCCTCGCGACGCTCCAGTGGCCCTTGGACCCGCGCGTGTTCACCGGGACACAGACGCTGTTCGTCCAGTGGTTCGTGAGCGACCCGGCGGCGGCGGGGGGCGAGGCCCTCTCGAACGTCGCGCAGCTCCGGATCTTCTGCGGGAGGAGCGGGTGTCCCGGCGCGTGCGAGGCGATCGACTTCTTCAGCGACGGCGGGGTGACGATCGACGACCTCATCGAGTATCTCGCGTTCTTCCAGCAAGGGAGCATGCGCGCCGATCTGGACGAGGACGGGTTCGAGCCCCAGAAGCCCGACGGCGGGGTCACAATCGAGGACCTGCTCTACTTCCTCGTCCGCTTCGAGGCCGGGTGCTAAGAGCACCGATCTCCCACGGCGAGCACCGATCCGGCCGGGCGCGGGCAGCGCCCGGCCGCTGCTTTGACGAACGCCCCGCGGCTACGCTCTGGGCATGTCCGAGCCTTCCACCGCGAGTTACCTGGGCGCCGTCTGGGCCCAGCCGCAGACGCGGTTCGGCGTGGTCATGCAGCTCGGGGCCGCGGTGTGCGCCATCGGATTTGGCGTCTACCTTCGGGCCACGTCGTCCTCGCGGGGCGTCACGCACACCGACGGGTCGCGCTCCATCACGCTCTCGGCGTACGAGCAGGGCGTGCTCATCGTGATCTTCGCGATCGCGATTGCCGGGGGAATCTCGATCGTCTCGGGGATGTTCAGGGCGGCGAGGCCGGCACGAACGCCCGGGGGCGCACGGTGAAGACGATCGTCGGCATCATCCTTGCGGTCGTCGGCGCGGCGGTCGTGCTCTGGGGTGTGTTCGACGCGCTCCTGCCGCTGATGAACTACTACAAGGCCAATGTCGAGAACGCGATGGGCGTTCCCGACGGCGCCGAGCAGCAGCTCTCGTCGACGATGATCCGCGCCGTGATCAAGGGCGCGGTGGGCGTGCCGTTCCTCATCGCCGGGAGCGTGCTGCTCAAGGTGAGCTTCGTGCAGCGCCTGCGCCGGAAGCGAGAGCTCAGCACCCGTCGGTGAGGTGCTGGATGAAGTACGTCAGGTCGTCGATGGTGACTCCCTGGTCGGGCGTGCCCGTGCCGCTGCCGTCGTCGAGGTCGCCGCGTCCATCGCCGTCTGCGAAGTACTGCAGGAAGAGGACAAGGTCGTCGACGGTGACGCCCTGGTCGCCGTCGAGGTCGGCGGGGCAGCCCGCGGGCGAGCCCGTGAGCTTGAAGTTGGTGCCGATCGGCGGGCCGCTCTCGTCGATATTCGTGAGGATCGCCACGATGTGGGGCTCACGGTTGGGGAAGAACCTCCAGCTCGAGTCGGGCGAGCCCTGGCCCACGGCGTAGGGTCCTGGCGTGGCCCACATGACCGTCGGCCCGAGGCTCGGCGGGTGGGTGGTCTGCCAGACGACGTAATAGCTGCCGGGCGGAAGCGTGGGGCGGTCGAACGCCGCGGTGAAGAGATCGCCCCCGCGCGGGCCCACGCGGAGAGTGCAACTCCCGTTGCCTTGAACGCTCCGCGCAACGATGTTGCCGGCGGGCGGGAGGGCGTCGTAGATGCGGACGCTGACGTCCATCGGGATGATCGTGCCGACCGGGCGGGTCGGGCCGATGTACCCGGTGCCCTCGCACTGGAACGATTCGAGCGCCCACGCGCGATCCGTGACGAAGTCTTCGACGGCCCAGATTTCAAAGTCATCCTGCCCGGCCGGGTAGTCCTGCGCACGCGTGCCGCCCGTGATCGTCCAGTTGTACGGGAGGTGCGCGATGGTCTGGCTCTGCGCGAGCGCGTCCAACGCCATCGTCACCCCCAGCAGCGCTGCCACGCGGTTGCGATTGAGCATGTGCTTCTCCTTGCTGTGCGTCATGAACACTGGACGCCTCGGTATTGGACGTCGGGCCATGTTGGGCGTGGGGCGGGGAGCGTGCGCTCAACCGGCCCGGGCGATCCCTCGGCGCGGATCAAGCCCACGAACACAGGCTACCAGAGACCGCTTCGGTCCGGGCGGAAATGTGGCGACGCGGGCAATCCTGTGATATCACGCCGCGGAAGACGCAAACCGTTGCCTGACGGCAAGGGGGTGCTGGAGCGGAATCGCTCCCGGGGTGTGATGCCATAGTCGCCGCGCATCAACTCATGGAATGAAAGTCGTCGCTCGAGTCCCTGAGCTCTCTGATCGCGGCCTGCTGCGCCGCGGACGCGACGGGCGTCGCGTCGTCGATCGTGAGCACGCCGAACCACCCGCCGCCGTCGGCGTCCTGTTGCCAGAGGATCGCGCCGGTTCTTCGGTCGAGGCAGTAGACCCGTGGGGAGCGGAGCACATAGACCCGCCCGCCCGCGGCGTGGATCATGGTGATGTCGTGCCCGAAGATGCCGCCCACGACCGTGGACCACACGCGCCCGCCGGCGTGGCGGTCGATCGCGGTCACGGACCTTCCGCAGGCAACGTAGAGAAGATCGATGGGGCACTCGGGGCGGTTCATGGGAGCCTCCTGGGCGGGTCGGCGATGATGGGAGTAGACTACCACAACGCCGGAGCCACCATGCCTTTGACGCGCGAACAGATCACCCAGCGTGCCGCCCGAGAGCTGAAGGACGGCTACATCGTGAACCTCGGGATCGGGATGCCCACGCTGGTGGCCAACTACGTCCCCAAGGGGATGGACGTGTGGCTGCAGTCGGAGAACGGGCTCCTGGGCATCGGGCCGTTCCCCAAGGAGAGCGAGGTTGATCCGGACCTGATCAACGCCGGCAAGCAGACGGTGACGGCCCGGGCCGGGGCGAGCTTCTTCTCGTCGAGCGACTCCTTCGCGATGAT
>CAZTJZ010000027.1:0-28901 GCA_964614075.1 uncultured Phycisphaeraceae bacterium | reverse complement strand
CCTTTTTGATGAGCGCCTCGACGTGCTCGAACACCGTGACCTTGCTGACGCCGATCTCGTCGGCGAGCTCCTGCATCGTCGGCGAATAGCCGCGCCGGACGCGCCAATCCCGGATCAACTGCAAAATACGAAGCTGCTTGGGCGTGAGATTCATGACCAACCTCCTCAAATCGCGGCATCGCCGCGTTCCGATCCTGCTGCTCTACCCCGGAAACGACCATGGACTCCTCTACGTCGGGCCGCTCGGCGTGGGACACCGCACCGGCGAGCGAGAGTTCGCCCAGACGTTCGCCTGCGCGGGCCGTCAACCGCGTGAGCACGGGACGATCCCAGCGTCGAGCACCCGCCACGAACGCTCGGAGGCTCTCGTGCTGCCCGGCCAGGAGCCGCTCGACCACCGCGAGCACGCCGACACGGGCCAGCGGAGTGCGACTCGCCCCAGAGCCGATCCTGGTGTTGATCGTCGCGTCCGTCTCGGCGTGATCCAGGTCCATGACCCCGGCGTGAACGATCGTGCCGACGGTCGCCCCAACGGGCGCACCAACGGGCGCACCGGCGGGCGCACCGGCGGGCGCACCGGCGGGCGTTGACGCCGCAGCACCGACGGGCACGCTGACGAGCCGAGTCCGGGCTCCCCAACCCTCCTCGCCGCGAACCTCATTGGCCGCGGCGGCGGAGACCATACCTCGCACAAACTCGCCCCCGGGCCCCAGGACGACCAGCGCCTGGCGGGCGAGGTCCTGACGAGCAAACTCCTGGCGACCTGAGCTCAGGCGAGCCGAGGCGTGCGAAGCCCCCGCCTGTCCGCCGCACGCCTGCCGAGTTCCTGGTGTTGTCATCGCCGCCGACCTCCGAACGCCTCCACCCTCCGGCGAGAGCACGCTCCGATCAACCCCTGGCTCGCCGCGGAGCTCCGCTGCTCCGCGTGGCCGACCCCGGCGTCCGCCAAGGCCCGATGACTCGCTCAACCTAAACGCTTCCCGATCCCCGACCTCACTGCAACCGAGTTCTGCACGCCCAATCCCAAGGACCAATCCCAAGGACCAATCCCAAGGACCAATCCCAAGGACCAATCCCAAGGACCGATCCCAAGGACCGATCTCAAGGACCGATCTCAAGGACCGATCTCCAGGGCCTAGTCTCGCCCGTTTCGCAGAAATCTGAGGTCCTTCTTGAGTCTCCCAGATCCCGCTCAGTCTTCGAACACTCTTCGACGCGCTGCCGCTGACCCGATCAGTTTTCGTGTCCTGCGTTCGGGAAAGAATAGCCAATCGCCAACCGAAAGTCAAGCGGGATTTCCAAACTTGACAGGGGGACGTATGGGTTTGGGGCAAGTCGGCCCGGATGCGCGACGTTTTCATGGCCCCGGCGCGGCCCGCTAGGCCTTCCGTGTACGGAGCAGGGGCCCGTCCCGGACGATCCGGCGTTGAATCTCGAGCTGGGTGAGCTCGGCGCGCAGCGTCGGGATTGGAAGGTTCATGGCACGGGCGAGCTCGTCGAGAGTCATGGGTTCGGCCAGGCATCGGACGATCGCGCTGGCGACACCCGAGATCTCGTGGGGTGACGTGCCGAGATTTGCGAAGAGCGGGCCCGGCGGGACGCCCCCACTGTTGCTCCCGCGTTGGGTCTCACTTTGGGTCCCGACGGCGGACGCGGCGGTGTCTTGCGGATAGCGGTCGGCGTGCGTCCCGCTGTGCAGATGGCGTGCCGGGACCTCGAGCAGCGCGAGGCAATCGCCCGGCTCGGTCACGAGGTGGGCGCCTCCGGACTTGATGAGTTCGAGGCTGCCGCGGCTCGCGGGTGAGTCGACGCGCCCCGGGAGGGCCATGACCTCGCGCCCGTGGTCTTCCGCGGCGATCTTGGCCGTGATGAGCGAGCCGGACTTGTGGCCGGCCTCGATCACGAGCACGCCCAGCGAGAGTCCGGAGATGATGCGGTTTCGTGCGGGGAAGTTCTTGGAGTCGGGCGCGGTGTTCAGGGGCAGCTCCGAGACGACCGCGCCGTGGCGGGCGATCTCGGCGAAGAGCGGCTCATTCTCCGGCGGGTAGGCCCGGGCGAGCCCGCACCCCAGAACGGCGATGGTTCGCCCGCCCGCGCGGAGCGCCCCGCGATGGGCGGCGGTGTCGATCCCGCGTGCCCCGCCCGAGAGGATGGTCACGCCCGAGGCGGCGAGGAGCGAGGCGAAGCGTTCGCCCTGCTCCATGCCGTAGTGCGTGCAGTCGCGCGACCCGACGATGGCCATGGGGAACTTGTCGTCGGTGGCGGGGCGGAGCTCACCCTGGACGTAGAGGATGGGCGGCGCGTCGGGGAGCTGGGCGAGGAGTTCGGGGTAGGGCTCGCGGCCCTTGGCGATCACACGCACGCCGAGCTTTGCGGCGAGGGTGAGCTCCTCCTCGAGGAGCTTGTCGCTGTCGCGGAGAGCCTCGGCGACGCGCCGCGAGAGCGTGTCACCCAGCCCCTTCACCCGCGCGAGGTCCGCGGGGGCGGCCCGGCGGATGTGGGAGACGTCGCCGAAGTGCTCCAGGAGGCGTGCGATGCGCACCGGGCCCAGCTCGGGGACGAGGGTGAGACGCAGAAGGTCGTGGATGGCGGCCGAGTCGCCCACGCCGCGAGTGTACGCGATTTCGGGACCGCGTGTACGGACTATGGAAGGGTCTTCGAGGAGCTCGCCCGCGCGAGCGGTCACGGCCTGGACGAGAGCGCGGGGCGTGTGGTGACGGGGCGGTAGGCGTCGCTGGGATCGACGGGGGCGTCGTGCTCGATGGTGCGGACGAACAGGACGAGGGCTTGTTCGCGGGGTGCGGTGGTCGCGAGACGTTGGAGCACCTCGACCTGGGCGTAGGCGTACCCGGGAAAGGGCTTTCGGAGCGTGACGAAGACCTCCCGGGACCGGAACTTCTCGTCGACGCGGTCCAGGGACATCTGCCAGCCGGGGGTGGGCGCGGTCATCACCAGCACGGTTGCCGCGCCGGATTCGTCGAGGGCCAGGGGCGGTCCCACGTACGGGGCAGCCTCGACGCTGGGTGCAGTGCTTCGGGACAGACAGCCGATGGGAAGCAGCAGGAATAGCGCCGGGACGGCGTAGCGGTGCCACATGCGGAGGCATGGTATGAAGACGATGGCGATCGGGTTCGTGGTGTTGGCAACAGCGCTGGCGGGGTGCGAGACGGCGGAACATGTCGAGCGCCGGGTCGCCGAGACGATCGCGACGAGGGACCCGGGCCCCGCGCCGATCCGGCTCACGAGCGAGCCGTCGGTTCGGGTGCGGATCCTCAAGAGCGTGAACAAGGTGGCGGTGGACGGCCCGACGCGTCTGGTGCTCCGCCCTGAGGGGGGCGGGAAGAGCGTGGTGGTGCAGTCGCCCATCGCGATGACGAGCGGGCAATCGGGCGTGCGAGTCTGGGAGACCAAGGGCAAGACCAGCGTGGACTGGCCTTTCGGGACGAGCGTGGAGATTCACGCGCACGACACGATCACGGGCGGCGGGGTCGCCGCCGCGGGCTCCTCGATGCCCTCGGAGATGCTGCGGGTGGAGCGGATCGGGTATCCGGGGTACGTGGTGATCCGCCCGAACTGGCAGGAGTACGCGGACAAGATGGACGTGGTGGCGGTGATGGGCGTGGAGTCGTACCTGCCGGGCGTGCTGTCGCACGAGCTGATGACGGATTGGCCCCGCCAGGCGTTCGAGGCGCAGGCCGTGGCGGCGCGGACGTACGCGCTGCACGAGCGTGAGCGAGCCTCGCGCGAGGGGAAGGCGTTCGACGTGGAGGACACGACGGACGATCAGGTGTTCGGCGGGGCGTCGGCGTCGGCGCTGGCCAACGACGCCGTCCGCGCAACGCGGGGGATGGTCATCACCGAGCGGGGCGGGCTGCTGCGGGCGTACTACTCGAGCACGTGCGGGGGGCGTCCGTCGTCGGCGGGGGAAGTCTGGTCGACGGGGTTGGGGTATGAGTTCAATCGGGCCGAGCCCTTGAAGGGTTCGGCGCGAAACTTCGCGTGCCAGGGCTCGCCGCAGTTCACGTGGGAGGCGACGCGCGAGGACGAGGAGCTCTCGTCGCGGATCCGCGCGTGGGGGCGGGCGAACAAGCACGAGGTGGCGGCGATGACGCGTCTGCGTGAGATCAAGTGCGTCGCGCGGGCGCGGTCGCAGCGCCCGACGAAGTTCCTCATCCACGACAGCCAGGGGCGGGACTTCACGCTCACGAGCGAGGAGCTGCGGATGGCCTGCAACACGCCCGTGGCGAGCCTCCCGCCCATCGGGGAGTTCAACCGCGTGCAGAGCGGGGACATGGAGTTCGAGGTCTGGGCCGACCGGGTGAAGATCCGCGGCAAGGGTCTGGGGCACGGCGTGGGGATGTGCCAGTGGTGCGCGCGAGGCTTTGCGCAGCAGGGGATGGACTGGCGGCAGATGATGAAGCTGTTCTACCCCGGGGCGGAGGTCGTGAAGGCGTACTGAGGCGGGCGTCCCTGGCGTGGGACTTTCGCCCGCCCTGCCCTTGGTACAGTTGCTCTCTTTCGGGAGCTTCGCCATGGGCACGTACGACAACCAGCCGGGCGGCGGGTATCAGGAGCAGAAGGGGTATGTCCCGCCCGCGGGGTCGATGGCCGACGAGCAGCGTCGCCAGCGCGAGGACGATGCACGCCGAGCGCAGCAGGAGTCGATGCAGCGTCAGCAGGAGGCGCTGCGGTCGCAGGAGCGCGATCGCGCGTCGGTCGACCGGCAGATCGAGGAGCGTCGGGCCTCGCTGAAGAGCGGCGGGGCGACGCGTGGCGGACCCAGCACCAAGGGCGGGACGGGGAAGGTTGGGTCCGCGCCCGCGCGGGGGGCGTCGGCCCGGAGCGTTCGCGCACCGGTGGCGCAGCGCCCGTGGCACCCGCTGTTCGGCAGCGTGGGATTTCTGGCGACGACGCTCCTTGTGGGCAGCAAGATGACGGGCGAGAACAAGTGGATCCTCGCGGTGGCGATCGGGCTGGCCGCGGGGGCGATCATCGGTCGGCTGTGGAAGCCCATGCTGGTGCTGGGCGCGATCGGGCTGGGCGTGTGGCTGTGGGCACGGACGCCGCGTCAGAGTTCGCCCGGGGTGGGCGCCACGTTCGAGGGTTCGCCGAGCGCGGCGGCGACGCCGTCGGGGCCAAGTTCGTGGTTCACCCCGTCGCCGCGGCCTGTGGAGGTCGGCGTGGCCATGCCCGAGTTCGTGCCGGCGGTGATCCCGGGGGATCCGCCGCGGGCGGTGGCGAGCAGCGTGCTCGCGGACCATCCGCGTCGCCCACCCGCGAACGCGGACTATCGCGTCGAGACGACGGTGCTGAAGCCCGGGGAAGCCGTGGTCAGGGCCACGAGGTTTGATGGAAAGCCGGCGATTGTCGTTCATCACACTCCTCCCCTTGGATATGAGGTGATCACGCAGGTGGAGTACGTGCCCGCGACGGGGTACGTGTGGGCGCACCTCACCGACGGGAAGGCGTACGGGCTGGGGATCCAGGTGCCGGTCGAGGAGCGGGATCTGTGGCTGGAGGCGGAGTACGTGGGGTTTGTGCGCGATGAGCCGAACGTCCAGCACGAACTGCGGTCGATTCCGCTGACGCGGTCGTAGCCGGGGGCGTGATCGGGATTGCGTGCGGGGCGTTCTTGAGGTACGCTTCCTTCTCTTCCGGCGAAAGCCGGTCTGGAGGGAGAGCCATGCGTGGATCCGCTGCTGATCGTCGTGCCTTGGTGCGCGTTGCCGGAACGTACGCCGGATGGATCGCTGGAGTTGCTGTGGGGGTGGTTGCCGCTCCCGCGCTGGCCGCCGGGCCTTTGTACAGCGAGTACATCAGCGGCGACCTGCCCAACGTTCCCGGCGCGGCGGTCCCGCCTCATGCGGTCACGACGCCCGGCGTCACGCACGTGGCCTCGGGGATTGTGGGCTCCAACTTCGTAGACGTGGACTTCATCACGATCGTGGTCCCGTTCGCGACCAACCGGCTGGTGATCGACCTGGACACCACGCTGAGCCATCAGAACAGCGTGCTGGGCGTGGGGCTGCCCATGCAGTACCCCGCCCTGGGGCTCATCAACGACGATGATCTGGATGTGGCGGACGACGCGCTGGGCGGGCTCTCCACCATCCCCATCGATTCGCTGGTGGACGTGACGGGGGTTCTGGGCTCGCCGCTCCCGGCGAACACCGTGCTCACGATCGCGATCGGGCGCACCGGGGAGCAGTCGCTGGGGTGGAACGGCACCTCGAACATCCTGGACAAGATCGAGTACCAGCTGTTCGTGTACACGGAGGTCGTCCCCGCGCCGTCGGCGGCGGTGATCCTGGGGATGGGCGCCCTGTTCGCGTCCCGGCGTCGGCGAGGGCCCGCCGCTATGGTTGGCGATGGACCGCACGATCATTGATCGTTACGAGAACGGGAGCGACGTGCCCGCCCGCGCCATCGCCGGGCTCACGCGCGAGCAGCTCCTGGCGACCCCGATCCCGGGCACATGGAGCATCCAGCAGATCGTGGTGCACCTGCTCGAGAGCGATCTGGCGGCGACGCACCGCATGCGCCGGGTGATCGGCGAGGAGAACCCGCTGCTCATCGCGTACGACGAGAGCGCGCTGGCGCGATCGCTCTTCTACGAGCACGAGGACCTCGAGAGAGTCTGCCGGATCTTCGCGGACAACCGGCGGATGACCGCGGGGGTGCTGCGGCGTCTGCCCGACTCGGCGTTCGAGCGGACGGGCGTGCACAACCTCTCCGGGAAGGTCACTCTGGCCCGCTTTGTCGAGATGTACGTGAACCACCTGCGCGGGCACATGACGCACCTGCTGCGCAAGCGTGAGCTGCTCGGGAGCCCGCTGGACGTGCGCGTCCCGTAGCGGGCGTTGCTCCACCGCGGGCGCTACTCCAGGCCGTAGACCGCGCGGGCCTTGGCCGTGAGGTGGCGCATGAGGGGATCGGCGGAGAGTTCCTTGCCCGTGACGCGTCGGCAGAGTTCGCTCGCGGAGTACCGTCTCCCGTGGCGGTGGATGTTCTCCTTGAGCCAGTCGCGCAGCCCCAGGAACCTTCCCGCGGCGATGTCCTTGTCGAGCGCGGGGAGGTCATCCCGGATCTTCTCCCAGAACTGGGCCGCGTAGAGGTTGCCCAGCGTGTACGTCGGGAAGTAGCCCACGAGCCCGAACGCCCAGTGCACGTCCTGGAGGCAGCCGCGCCGGTCGTCGGGCACCTTCACACCCAGGTACGACGCGTACCGTTCGTTCCAGACGCCCGGCACGTCCTTGACCTTGAGATCGCCGCTCAGGAGCGCCCGCTCGATCTCGAAGCGGATCATCACGTGCATGTTGTACGTGCCCTCGTCGGCCTCGACGCGGATGAAGCTGGGCGAGACCGTGTTGGTCGCGGCGAAGAACTGCGCGGGCGTGTGCCTGTCCAGGGCCTTCCCGAAGAACTTCCTCGACTTGGGGAGCGCCCACTTCCAGAAGCCCAGGCTCCGCCCGACAAAGTTCTCCCACATCCGGCTCTGGGACTCGTGGATGCCCAGCGAGACCGCCTCGGACATGGGCGTGCCGTAGAGCGCGTGCGTGGTGTGGCCGTTGAGCTTGGGCAGGCCCTGCTCGTAGAGCCCGTGCCCGGCCTCGTGCATCGTGCCGTAGAGCGCGTCGGTGAAGCGGTCGCCCCTGTAGCGGGTGGTCAGGCGGGTGTCGCCCGGGGCGAGCCCGGAGCAGAAGGGGTGCGTCGTGACGTCGAGCCTCCCGGCGTCGAGGTCGAAGCCCATCGCGCGCAGGATGAACACCCCGAACTCGTGCTGGGCGGCGGGGTCGAGCTTCACGTCCAGGCAGCGCGTCGGGATCTTCTTCTTGCGGGCCCGCACCGCCGCCAGGAGCGCGGTAAGGCGCTGACGCAGGGGGGTGAACGTCGCCTCGATCTGGCGGGCGGTGGTGTCGGGCTCGTGCTCGTCGAGGAGGGCGTCGTAGGCCTCGCCGCCTTTGGCGAACCCGAGGCAGGACGCCTTCTCGCGCATGAGCTTGAAGACTCGTTCGAGCCAGGGCGCGAAGGCGGCGAAGTCCGACTCCGCCCGGGCCGACTTCCACGCCTCCTGCGACTGGCTGGTGACTTTGGCGATCTCGGCAACGAGATCGTTAGGGAGCTTGGTGGCGTGGTCGAAGTCCCGGCGCATCTCGCGGAGGTTGGCGGCGATGATCGGGTCGGCCTTGCCGTTGCTCTCGCAGGCGCTCAGGAGCTCGGCGATCTTGGGGCTGGTGCGCTGCTCGTGGACGATGCGGGCGAGGGCCGACTGCTGGTCCGCGCGGGCTGTCGCGCCGGAGGGCGGCATGTACGTTTCCTGGTCCCAGTTGAGGAGCTGGTTCACCGAGGAGAGCGTGGCGACGTGCCTCTGGTGGTCGCAGAGCGTGGCGTAGGCGTTGGACATCCGCGGGGCTCCTTCGTGCTCGGCGCGGTGCGGTGGTGCTCGCTCCCGCGGGCCCGATGGTAGCGCGAGGCGCCGCGGGCCCAACGGCTACTTGGCGCCGAGGGCGGCCTCCATGGCGATCACTCCGTACGCCGTGATGAGCACCTTATCGTCCTCCATCCAGCGTTTGTCGAAGACCAGGAAGCTGCCGTCCTGCTGTTGCACGTTGACGATGCGCCAGCAGAGCTCCGCGGCCCAGCGTTTCTTGACGATGTTGCCCTGCTCGTCGAGGACGTCGATGGTGGGCTTGCCCCAGGCCTGGAGAGCGCGCCCGAACACGACGTAGTAGTAGTAGAGCCCCTCGAAGTTCATGCCGGGGTTCTGGTTGAGGGCGTAGCTCTGGCTGATCCACCGCAGGGCGGCGGTGACGCGCGGGTCGTCCTTGGCGAGGTTGGCGTAGAGGTAGCTCTTGAACCCGGAGTAGGTCATCGAGCCGTAGGCGCGGAGCTTGCTCACGCCGCGCCAGTTGTCGGCGTAGTCGATGTTGCACTGGAACTTGCCCTTCTCGGAATCCAGCGCGGACATGATCAGCGACGAGGTGAGGTTCCCGCTGAGGTTGGTGTAGAACCAGAAGACCGACGCCTTCTTGCCGTCCCGCGTGGGGCCGATGTTGAAGATGAAGTCCTTGGCGGCTTGGACGACGTTGGGGTTGTCCGACGCCGCCGCCGTGTCGCGGATCCGGCGCTCGAACTCCTCTCGCGAGAACAGGATCGGCTCGTTGGTCGCCTTGTCGCGGAAGCGCACGAAGACGGCGCAGCCCGGCCCGCCGTCGAGAGATTCGAGCATCTCCCCGGCCATGCTCTGCCCGACCCCGACCGTGTCCTTGTTCATGCTCTGGGCGTAGATGAACCCGCCTTGGTTGGAGCCCTTGGCGAACTCGAGCTCGTTGATGACCTTGCCGTCGTCGCCCTTCTCCTGCATCTGGCAGCGCTGGAGGAAGAGGACCGCGCGCTGCACGGCGGGATCGTTGGGCTCCACGCCCGCCGCCTTAAGCCCCTCGAGCGCCCATGCGGTGTTCGAGAGGTCGGGCCGCCCGTGGCTCCCGTACCCCCAACCGCCGTAGTACGGGTGGTCCTTGCCGACCGGCTCGGCGGCCTCGGTCATCCCCTCCCGCTTTACCGCGCCCTCGCCGTACTGGAGGGACTTGAGGAACTCGGCGGCCTTCTTGACCGCCTCCTTCGCCCTGGGGTCGTTAAGACGGGAGAGGGGCAGGATGGCGATGGCGGTGTTGTAGCTGGGGAGCATCGAGTCGTAGATCCCGCCGTCGGGCTTCTGGGAGTTCAGGAGGTGCTTGATGCCAGCCTGGATCGCCGGGTCGTTGAGGTCGGCGCCGGGGGCGGCCATCATCGCCTGGAGCACGAGCGCCGTGATCGCCGGGAAGTTGGGGCCTTCCTTCTTGTACCCCCAGGCCCCGGTCTCCTTGTCCTGCTGAGACCTGAGAAACTCGATGGCCTTGGCGATGGTCTCCTTGGTCACCTCGATCTCGGACGGACGCATGCCGTGGACGTGGTCGGGATGAGGCTCGGCGTTGGCCACCACCTCCGCGTGATCGGTGAGAGTGCCGAAGGGCTTCTGGCTCGTCGGCGCCCCGCCGGGCTGGGTCGCGATCTGACCGACCGCGACCGCGGCCAGACCCAACACCGCCCCCACCGCCCAGACCGATCGCGTGGCCCGCAAGGTGATCGTGCTCATGTTGGACTATAGAAACCGTCGCGCCCGGTTTGTTCCCCCTGGTTGAGCGAGGCCGGGTTGGGTTTCTGCGCTCCGGAGCGCATTTTCGGGTGTGTCGGTTGGGCTCTCGGCGCCGCTTTGGCCGATATCTTCTGTCCGATGGTCACGACAAACACGGATGTTTCGTCTTCTGTTCTATCTCTGCCGGGGTTCGCCAAGGATGAGGCGATCACGGGCCGCCCGATCGGGGAGGCGCGGGGGCACACGCCCCTGGCGTTTTCGCCCAAGGTCTGGGCGCTCGACCCGACCTTGACGTTCCTGAACCACGGTTCGTACGGCTCGACCCCCCGGAGCGTTCTGGAGACCCAGAGCGAGCTGCGGGCGCGGATGGAGCGCGACCCGGTGCGGTTCTTCAAGGTGGACCTCGAGCGGCTGATGGACCAGGTCCGCGAGCGGATCGGGGCGTTCGTGAACTGCCGCCCGCAGGACATCGCGCCGATGCCCAACGCGACGGTGGCGTTGAACACGGTGCTGGCGAACACGGCGCTCCGCGCGGGCGACGAGGTGCTGATCACCGACCACGAGTACATGTCGCTGGTGAACGAGCTGGAGCGGGTGTGCCCGAAGGCGGGGGCGACGGTGGTGAAGGCGAAGGTGCCATTCCCGCTCCGGAGCGCCGACGAGGTGTTCGACGCGGTGATGTCGTGCGTGACGCCGCGGACGCGGATCGCATTCCTGGCGCACATCACGAGCGCGACGAGCCTGATCTTCCCGATCACGCGCCTGGTGCGGGCGTTGATGGACCGGGGGATCGAGGTGTGCGTGGACGGGGCCCACACGCCGGGGCAGATTCAGGTGGACATCCGGGGCCTGAACCCGACGTACTACGTGGGGAGCTTCCACAAGTGGCTCTCGGCGCCCAAGGGGACCGGGTTTCTGTATGTGCGCAGCGACAAGCAGACCCAGCCGGGGCTCTTCCGCCCGCTCTCGCTGTCGAGCCGGGCGCACAAAGTTCGCCCCGAGCGGGCGTTGTACCTGCGTGACTTTGACTATGTGGGCACGGACGACTACTCGGGCATGCTCAGCGTTCCCGCGGCGATCGACGCGTTGGGCTCGATGCTCCCCGGGGGCTGGCCCGAGCTCTACCGCGTGAATCACGAGCTGGCGGTGCAGGCGCGTGACATCGTCGCCCGGGCCCTGGGCACGACGCCCCCCGCCCCGGATTCGATGCTGGGAATGATGGCAACGCTGCTGCTGCCCGAGCCCGCGCCGGAGATGCTCTCACGCCCGACGCTCTACGACGACCCGCTCCAGGACCGTCTCATCGAGAACCACAAGATCGTGGTCCCGATCTGGCGACTGGCCGACAACCGGCGCGTGGTGCGACTCTCGGCCCAGCTCTACAACACCCCCGAGCAGTACGAACGCCTGGGCCACGCCCTGCGCGAAGAGCTCGCGCTCGAACACCCCCGGCGGGCGATCGCGTAGCACGGATGCTCACGTCACAGAAAATCAGCGTCTGCGGCGGGCCGGGATGAGGGCGCCCAGCGCCATAGCCGCGATTGCCCCCGGCGTGGGCACGACGTTCAGGATGAAGCTGTAGCCGCCCCCCGCGCTGCCGTTGGGCGGGGCGGAGAGCGTGGCGATGGCGCTGGCGCTCATCCGCAGGCGTGTGGCGGGGGCGGTGAGGTTGAACACCCCGGACCCTGAGGCGAGCACCGCGCCGCCGTCGACCGAGAGCACGATGTTCCCCACGCCGGATTGGGACGCGATGAGCTCGAGCGAGGCGCCGAGCGGGACGTCGAAGACAAGGTCGCAGCTCGACCGACCCGCGCCCGACGTGGAGGGGTTGACCGCGCTTCCCGAGACGGTCGAGCTGAGGCTCACGCTCCCCTGCCCGAGGATCTGGGCGGGCGTGATCGAAGAGACCTGGATCGCGGAAACGCCCATCCCGGCGCCGATGACGTTCCCGATGGCGCTCGCGCTGTTGTCGATGTCCCACGGGGCGCCGAAGCCGGAGGGGGAGCGGCTGATGGGTCCCTCGCCGTCCGACACGCCGTTGGCCTGCGCGAAGGCCTGAGCCGAGACGGACCGAACGTCCGTGACGAGGCTGACCTGGCCCGAAGCACCGGCGACACCGAGCACCGCCTGAACACACCCCGCAACACACGCACGAGTCTTCATAGTGATCCCTCCGCCGGGCAGTGTACCACGCTGGCGCCCAGCGGACAGCCGTTCCTCGCGCTCAGCGAGCCCCCTGGGTGCGATAACCGCGACGTGGATGTCGCCCGCGCCGGCTACGCCGTCGGCACACCCCCGCCAGCGCGATCCGTCCGCGAGATCGCTGGCAAAACCGGGAAAGCGTGGCACATTGAAGGCTGACGGGCCCGCGTCGCGGGCTCGCCGACCGGATCGCGAACCGAAAAGGGGACGTGACGATGCGCCAGCTCACTCATGGTGTCGTGCTCGCGGCGATGGTGGGGCTTTCGACCGCGGCCCACGCGGGGATCTGCTTCACCCCCGTGAACGAGCCGCCCAAGCCCGAAGAGATGAACCACGGCGAGATCCTCTCGTTCATCTACGGCGGTGAGTTCCTCCGCAGCGACGTGAACTACTCGAATGGAACGATCACCGCGACGCGCGTCGTGGACTGCGGCCAGGGCGGGCCCCTGGATCTGTGCTTCGGGAACCCCGAGGTGCCGGACCAGATCTGGGCGGGCGGGCCGGCGACGGTGATCGCCCGGGCCAAGTACGCCGGCGATAACTCGGTCTTCGGGTGGCGTGACGACACCTCCGGGGGCGCGTTCCAGCCCCTGATGAACACCGCGAGCCTGGACGTTCCGGTGGAGTTTGGCGGCAGCCCCCAGTTCCGCTGGGCGTTGAACGATCTCCGCACGGGGCGTCACTTCACGAGCCGCGAGAGCGACAACCTCGTCGACCCGGGCGATGAGGCGAGCGGCACGCGCGACCAGATGGTGACGTACAAGATCACGGGACTCAACTCGAACGAGTGCGTGTGGCTCCTGTGCTGGGAGGACCGGATGGAGGGGCAGGCGTTCGATGATTACGACTTCAACGACGCCGTGATCGAGGTCCGCGCGATCCCCGCCCCGGGCCCGCTGGCGCTGATAGGCGCCGGGCTGCTGCTGGCGTCGCGTCGCCGCCGGTCGTAGTTCGGCGTGTGCGGGAGATCGTGTTTCGTGGGTCTGGTGCGGAGTACCATGCGCCATGCGTGACCGCGTCCGCATCACCGAGGTCTCGCCGCGCGACGGGCTCCAGAACGAGCCGGGCATCATCCCCACCACCGAGAAGGTGCGCCTGGTCGATCTGCTGACGCAGACGGGCGTGGACGAGATCGAGATCTCGAGCTTTGTCAGCGCCAAGTGGATCCCGCAGCTGGGCGACGCGGAGGACGTCTTCCGCCAGTGCCAAAAACCCTTCGCCGCGGCGCCGCTGTTCTCGGCGTTGGTGCCCAACGAGCGCGGGATGCAGTCGGTCCTGGAGGTCAACCAGCGTTCGGGGCGTCGCCTCATCGACAAGATCGCGCTCTTTACGGCGGCGTCGGAGACCTTCTCCAAGAAGAACACCAACGCGACCATCGCGCAGACCTTCGAGCGTTTCGAGCCCGTGGTGCGCCTGGCCAAGAGCGCCGGGCTCACGATCCGCGGGTATGTCTCGTGCGCGATCGCCTGCCCGTTCGAGGGCGCCATCGATCCCACCGTCGCCGCGGACGTGTCCCTGAGGCTCGCGAAGCTGGGCGTGGACGAGGTCGACCTGGGCGACACGATCGGCGCGGCGACGCCGACGACGACCAAGGCGCTGGTCACGAGCGTCCAGAGCCTGCTCGCGGACCACCCCCACCGCCCGCGGCTGACCCTTCACCTGCACGACACCTTCGGGCACGCCGGCGAGTGCGTGAAGACCGCGCTCGACCTGGGCGTGCGGTCGTTCGACGGCTCGGTGGCCGGGCTGGGCGGGTGCCCCTACGCGAGCACGCCCCAAAAGCGAGCGCCCGGGAACATTTCGACCGAGCTGCTCGTCAAGACCGTCCACGCGGCGGGGTACAAGACCGGCGTCGAGCTCGACCGCCTCGGCGAGGCGGCGGCGTTCGCACGGTCGATCGTCGCGTCGGCGCGTCGATCCCACGGCGAGTAAGGCACGCGGGCGACAGTCCGCCTCTAGACTCTGGCGTGATCGATCTGGAACACCTCGGCCCGGTCGTTGTCGTGCGCCTCGCACGCCCTGAAAAGCGCAACGCGCAGACGCCCGAGATGCTCTCGTCCCTGACGCGGGAGATCCGCCGGCTCGGCGAAGACCCCGAGGCGCGAGCGGTGGTGCTCTCGGGGCGGGGTGAGGTGTTCTGCTCGGGGTTTGATCTCTCCCTCTGCCGCGACGATGCGGGCGTGCTGAGCGAGCTGCTCTTTGCGCTCTCCCACGCGACACGGGCGATGCGGGAATGCCCGCTGCCGATCGTCGTCTCGGCGCACGGCGGGGCGATCGCGGGCGGGTGCGCGCTCGTCGCCGCCGCCGACTTTGCCCTGACCGACGCCGGCGCGAAGCTGGGGTACCCCGTCGTGCGCCTGGGCATCAGCCCCGCCGTCAATGTCCCGGCGCTCCACGCGACCATCGGACCGGGCCCGGCCCGTGTCCGTGCTCTCGACCCGGGCCTGGTGTCCGGGCGAGAGGCGCACCGCCTGGGCCTGGTCCACGAGTGCGTCGAGGACTGGCGCGAAGTCGAGCCGCGGGCGATCGCGTTAGCGCGCGACCTGGCCGCAAAGCCCGCGCAGTCGCTCGCGCAGACCAAGCGGTGGCTCAACATGCTTGACTATTCAACGGACGCGTCCCGCCTTGACCAGGGGCTGCACACCTCGCTCGGGCTGGTCGGGACAACCGAGCAGACCCAACGCCTCGCGGAGCTGTGGAAGAAACCATGACACTCACGCTGCTTGAGACTTCCGCCCGGATCGCCACGCTCTCCCTCAACCGCGACGAGGCACGTAACTCGCTCTCGATTGCGCTGCTGGAGGAGCTTCACGCCCGGGCGGACGAGCTCGCCACACGCGACGACGTATCCGTCCTCGTGCTCACCGGCGTAGGGCGGGCGTTCTGCGCGGGGATGGATCTCAAGGCCGTGCTGGGCGATCCGCACGCGCCCCTGAGGCTGCTCACGCTTCTCTCGGAACTGTGCCTGAAACTCCGGGCCCTGCCGATGGTCACCCTCGCGAAGGTAAACGGGGCGGCGATCGGCGGAGGGTGCGGGCTGGCGTGCGTCTGCGACCTGACGATCACGCACGCCGACTCCAAGATGGGGTTCCCCGAGGTCGACCTGGGCGTCTGCCCGGCGGTGGTGGCGCCGTGGCTCGTTCGCAAGATCGGCCCGGGAAAGGCCCGGCGGGTGCTGCTCTCGGGGGGCGTCATGACGGGCGAGCAGGCCAGCGGCCTCGGCATTGCGGACCTGTGTGTCGCTTCCCGCGATCGGCTCGACGATGCCGCGGCCGAGCACGCCCAGCGGCTGGCTACGGGGGGCCCGGGGGCCCTTCGGGCCACGAAATCGCTGCTCAACACCCTGGATGGGTCTCTGGACCACGCGATCGCCCGGGAGGGGGCGGAGCTTTCGGCCCGGATCCTGACCACGCCGGAGGCCCAGGCAACCCTCCGGGCCAAGCTCGGGCTGTAGCGAAGTTGCGGGCGAAGGAGACGGAAAGCCGACGATGGAGTCTCCAAATAACAGGCCGGGGGCGTTCCGGGACGGGAACTGAGTGGACAAGAATCTACCCGGACAGGCCTTGAACGCGGGGGCGAGTTCGGTTAGGCTGTTGGTGGTTGGGGTTGTTCGTGTGTGTTGTTCGCGGTCGAAATCGAGCCGGTCCGATCGGGCTGGCGGCGGGTGCAAGGTGTTCGCGAGGAGTCGGTGCGCGTTGTTGACGCGCGCCGGCGCACTAAGGAGTGATCCATGCGGAAGCACGGGCTGTTGAGCAATCGTTGGCGCGGGTTCACGCTGATCGAGCTGCTCGTGGTGATCGCGATCATCGCGCTGCTCATCGGGATTCTGCTGCCGGCGCTGGGCAAGGCGCGTCAGGCGGCGAAGACGGTGAAGGAGCAGGCGGGCGGTCAGCAGATGATGGTCGGCTGGCACCAGTACTGCGCCTCGTTCAAGGACAACCTGCTCGTGCCGTACATCGCGTGGTCGTGGGCCCACCCGCACGCGGGGCGTGTGGACATGATGCCGCCCGATCCGCTGGACAAGAGCTTCCGGCTGGAGGGCGACGTGATCAAGTCGTGGCCTTGGCGGTTCGTCGCGCAGCTGGACTTCCCGCTCGAGGGGATGATGCTGGACAAGCCGACGGCGCTGATGTTCCGCAAGCGCGGCGGGATCGCCGGGGGAACCACCACGCACACGTACGACAACGTGGCGTACTACCAGTACGCACTGGCCAAGCACACGAGCTTCGGGATCAACAGCGTGTACATGGGCGGGCACTACGGGACGGGCGCGTTCCAGGGCGCCACGGGCGCGGGCGACGCCACGATGGCGCGCCGGTCGTACGTAGCGCGTCTCGACGAGGTGAACCGTCCCGAGGGGCTGCTGACGATGGCGACGGGGCGTGAGCGCGACGTGATCAACACGAACCGCAGCGCGTGCTACTACACGGGCGCGCCCGTGGAGATGAGCGACGGCCAGACCACGGTGCCCGGCTCGTCGCACCTTTTCCCGCCGCGCACGGGCTATCCGACCAGCGGATCGGGCTCTCAGGCGTGGGATGCGAGCAACAAGTTCGATCCCAAGAAGCGCTCGCAGCTCTGGGGCAACGTCGATTTCCGCCACAACGAGCGGGCGATCACGATGTTCACCGACGGTCACGGCGACCTCAGGACCATCGAGCAGATGCGCGACATGCGGATGTGGGCCAACAAGGCCGACCGCGCAGACTGGATCTTCTCGCCCGGCTCGCGCTGAACCGGCAACTCCCGGTCATCGGGAACTGTTGTCACGAACAGTCATCGCGAAGGGAGGCGTGCGGCACGCCTCCCTTTTTTTATGGAGTGAGGGCGCTGGTTTTCTCGGGATGATCGCACGCGGTGATTGTCGAACCGCCTGATCGCACCCGGACGGTTCTCGGTCAGACTTCCTGCACTTCCTTGACCTTGCCCTCGATGAGCTTGTCGACCTCGTCCTCGTACTTCTTGAGGAGGGACTGGATCTCTTCCTTGAGGGTCTCGATCTCGTCCTCGCTGAAATGGCTGCCGGACTGCTTGGCGAGGGTTTCGGCGTGCTTGTTGCCATCGCGGCGGGCGTTGCGGATGGAGATCTTCTGCTCCTCGCCGTGCTTCCGGCACTGGGTGATGAGCTTCTGGCGTCGTTCGGCGGAGAGGGCCGGGACGTTGATGCGGAGCTGCTTGCCCTCGCTGATGGGGTTGAGCCCCAGCCCCGAGGCCTCGATGGCGGTCTTGATGGCGGCGACGCTCCCCGCGTCGAAGGGCTTGATGAGGAGTTGGGTGGGCTCGGGCACGTTGATGGCGGCGAGGGACTTGAGGTCGGTCATCGAGCCGTAGTAGTCCACCTTCACGAACTCGACGAGCGCGGGGTGGGCCCGCCCGGTGCGGATGCCGCGGAGCTCCTGCTTGAGGTAGTTAACGGCCTTCTCCATCGCCTCCTCGGTCTCGAGGAGGATGGTGTCGGGATCGGTGGACATGCGGGCATCTCCGAAGAAAGAGAGGGAGCTGGGGCTCGGGAAGAGCGCACGGCGTCCCCCGAGCGGATCATACGCCGGTGCGACCGCGTGGCGGCACGCTCGGCCTCGCGGGCGCTACATCGCGGAGGGCAGCGCGAAGCACCGCCGCCAGGCGCTGACCTGCCCCAGGTGCATCATCGCGTGGCCCAAGGTGTAGAAGCTGACCAGCATGCCGAGGGTGGGGAAGCGCTCGCGGGCCTTTGGGTCTGGGGTGGGCTCAAGCAGTTTGGCGTCGGGGACGGTCGGGAGGACCTCGAGCATGGCCCGGGTCAGGGTGAAGAACGCGTCGCGGACGACGGGCCAGGCGGGGTACACGGTTCCGCTGGGGTCGTCCTTGCACTCCACCCCGGCCTTGAAGAGATCCTCGAAGCCCGGCGGCGTGACGACGCTGGGGCTGGGCACGCCGAGGCGGTCGAGGGCCCGCGCCGGGTAGATCGCGAGATGGCCGAAGACAAACGTCGGGTGGTTGGTGTCGATCGTGGTGTTGAAACGCGGCTTTCGCGCGGCGATCTCGGGAGTGATGCCCTTGGCGAGCAGTTCGGCGTAGCTCAGGACGAAGCGTCCGCCGCTGATGACGTTGTCGATGTGCCGGGGCATGGGAGGTCCTTGCGTGGGAGGCTGGAGGTGGGGAGTGAACAGCACGCGGCCGGGGCGGCTGGAACTTGTGGGAGCGTCGGGCGAAGAGATCTGAGTCTGAAGCCCGAAGTTCAGGCGCCGACGTAGCGGGCGTAGAGCGATCGGGCCTGGTCGGGCGCTGCACCCTTGATGACGGCCCGGGCGTCGGGGAAGACGGTGATTTCCACGCCGGAGTCGGCGAGCGTGAGCCTGGCGAGGAACGGGTTGGCGGCGACGCGGCCCAATGGGCCCCACCGCCGGCCCAGGGCGCCGAGATCGACGCTCGTGGCGCGGGGTGGGGCGAGTTGCACCGCGTTGTGCCCGCAGAGCTGGAAAGAGTCGTGCGTCGGGGACTCGAGAAACTCGAAACGGCGGAGAGCGCAGCACGGGCAGCCCGGCGAGGGCACGCCGAGCTCGATCCGGCGGCGCTGATTGGTGAACAGGTCCAGCTCCAGGAGCGTGGGGCTCAGGAGTTCGGGGCGCCCGAGGAGGAGCTTCACCGCGTCGCTGGCCTGGCAGGCGGCGGCGATGGAGACCGCGGGCAGGAACACCCCCGCGGTCTCGCAGGTGGGCGTGGAGCCCGGGGCGGGAGGATCGGGAAAGACGCAGCGGAGGCACGCGGTGGTCGGCGGGCGGAAAGTCGCCTGCATCGCGTGGGCGCCCAGCACGCCGGCGTAGGCGTACGGGATTCCGCCGCTCACGCTGAGGTCGTTGAGGAGATACCGCGTCTCGAAGTTGTCCGTGCCGTCGAGGATGAGCGAGGGGGCCGCGTCGGTGAGCAGCGTGCGGGCGTTGGCGCTCGTGAAGTCGAGGACGTGGGGCTCGACGCGGATGGCGGAGTTGACCGCGCGGAGTCTTCGAGCGGCGGCGTGGGCTTTGGGGAGGAGGTCCGCCGCGTCGCGTTCGTCGAAAAGGATCTGTCGCTGCAGGTTCGAGAGCTCGACGACGTCGCGGTCCACGATGACGAGCCGCCCCACTCCCGCCCGGGCGAGCGTGTCGGCGAGG
Source organism: uncultured Phycisphaeraceae bacterium (assembly GCA_964614075.1). Classification (GTDB taxonomy): domain Bacteria; phylum Planctomycetota; class Phycisphaerae; order Phycisphaerales; family UBA1924. Next base: position 9,434 of record CAZTJZ010000027.1, on the reverse strand, counting down.
GCGCACCCCAGCGCGCCGCAGCCCACGATCAGGACGCACGCGTCGCGGAGTCGCTCCTGGCCCGCCGCGCCGACCTCGGGGAGGATCGCCTGTCGGTGATATCGGGGATCGGTCACGCCGGGAGAGTAGCGAGGGCCAAGAATGCAGCATGACAGCGCCCAATCCGGGTCACGGTGCCGCGGCTTTGATGCCGACGGCGTGGACACCGCCCTCGCCCCTGCCCGAGCGCGTGGAGGGGGAGGGGGTGTTGATCCGCGCGTACGTGCATGAGGACGCGCCGGCGCTCTTCGCGGTGTTCTCGCAGGGGCGGGAGAGTTTCCTGCCGTGGCTTTCCTGGGCGCGGCGGGAGCACACACGGATCGAGGAGACGACGGCGTTCATCGAGCGGGCGATCCGGGCGCGGCGGAATCTGCTCCACCCCGAGACCAACGAGACCTTGGGCGCGACGTTCGGCGTGTTCGAGGGCGGGCGGCTGGTCGGCGGGATCGGGTTTCTGCGTGTACGGGCCGAGCGGCAGACCGGGGAGGTGGGGTACTGGGTGAAGCCCGAGGAGCGCGGGCGCGGCGTGTGCACGCGGGCGACTCGGGTGTTCCTTCGCTGGTGCCTCACGCCGCAGACCCAGGGTGGGTTCGGGTTCCGGCGGATGGACCTCTTCGCGGCGAAGCTGAATGGTGCGTCGTGCGCCGTGCCGCGGAAGCTGGGGCTCAGGCAGGTGCTCGACGCGCGCGAGGAGCGGTGGCTCGAGGGCGTGGGGTGGGTGGACTTGTGCGGGTGGGAGGCGTTCGCGGGGGAGGTGTAGCGGCGGGGACACGATCAGGGCAGGATCGTGTTCGCGGGGTACTGAGCCGCGGCCTCGGGGTTGCAGTCGGCGTTGGCGCTCCAGCCTCCGATTGTGCCGACGTTCCCTCGTGTGAACTTGCTCCCGGAGGGGTACCAGTAGTCGATCCTTGAGAAGACGACGTCGGACTTGAGGAAGCGGGAGCTTCCGTCGAAGAAGGCGGCGTTCATGGCGAGCGTGCCGTGGCGCATCGAGAGCTTGACGTTGCGGAAATCGCCCGGGGCGCGCCCTTCGTTGCCTCTCCCGTAGCGCCCGTAGGCCGCCGACGACGCGTAGCCGGGGTTATCGACGAACGAGCCCCAGTACGTGGGGTCGATGTTGATGTCGAAGTCGAGGTACCCGCCGTCCTCGAAGCTGAAATAGCGGGTACCGTCCATCACGAGCACCTTGTTCGCGGCGTTCCCGACCTTGTCGAGGCGTGGCTCATAGCCCGACGGGATCTGCACGGGCGTGTTGAACTGAGGCGTTAGATTGATAGTGCGGTTGATGGGCGGGGGCTGCTGCACCGTGCCGAGAGCGCCCGCGCTGGGCGAGGGGTTGTGGAAGCCGGAGGGTGAGAGGTAGCTGACCTGGCGGAACGCGGCGCCCGAGCTGGCGAGGATCCCCGCGAACGAGCCCGGCTCGGCGGCCGAGCCGCGATCCGGGGCCCCGCCGTAGAGCGCCTTGTTGATCTCCTTGGCGTTGGGGCAGCGGAAGCGGTTGAAGATGTGCTGCGTGCGCTTGGGGCGATCGGGCGAGAAGCCCATCTGCTCGCCGATGACCGGGCTGATCCAGTCGTAGGAGCTCGTGGGCGTGTTCGGCGTCGGGCTGCGGAGGAAGGGGCTCATCGTTGGCGCGGTACCGCCCAGGACGCCCGTCTTCCCGCTGGTCATGTAGCTCGCGATGTACTCCTTGTTTTCCGTCGCGTAGAGCACCTGAGCCTGAGCGAGCGAGCGTGCGTTCGAGGCGCACACGATCGTCCGTCCCGCCTCTCGGGCTGCGCCGAGCGACGGGAGGAGGATCCCGATCAGCAGCGCGATGATGGCGATGACGACGAGGAGTTCGATCAGGGTGAAGGCTCGCTGAGCGTGGCGGTTCATCGCGGTTTCCTCGGTCGTGTGCCGCAGCGGTCCCCCCGTTGGCGGAGGGGGCGTGCGGGCTACTTCCATACTGTAACACGCTTGGCCTTGGGGCTGGAGACCTTGACTTCGAAGGACTTGAGGTCGGGGACGGCCTTGGCGAGCGCCTTGAAGGCGTCGATATCGGACGACATCGGGCGGAAACGCTCGACGATGACCCAGACCTCGCCGCGTTTGGTGACGGGGTAGAGCGTCTCGGTCCCCGAGGCGGGGTTAGTGGCGGGGTACATGACGGTGCGGTTGGAGGGGAAGTCGGACTCGAGAAGCTCGCCCGTGGCCACGTCGGCAAGGGTCACGGAGTTGGCCATCTCGACGGTGTCGCCGCGACCGAGGGAATACCACAGCGAAAACGCGAGCCCCGCGATGCCGAGGACGATCACGGCGATCTGCCAGGGCTTGGGGCGCTCCATGCGTAGTGGCTCCGGCGTTCGGCAGCGGCGTGTGGACGAGCGGGCGGGGCGTACGAACAAACACCCGATTGTGGTGCGTATTTGTACACGACCGCGGCCCGGGGTTCAACCGGGGTAGGCGTCTCTGGCGCTTGGTTTTACGGAATCCGAACGTCGGGCTGGGGCTGAATAGGATTGCCCGATGCGCGTGCTGCTGGCCAATCCGAGGGGTTTTTGTGCCGGGGTGCGTATGGCCATCGACGTGGTGGACCACGTGCTGGACCTGTTCCCGGGGCGGAAGGTCTTTGTGTACCACGAGATCGTGCACAACAAGCACGTGGTGGGGCGGCTGCGGGAGCGTGGGGCGGTGTTCGTGGAGTCGCTGAGCGAGGTCCCGGAGGGGAGCGTGGTGGTGTTCTCGGCGCACGGGATCTCGCCCATGGTGCGCGAGGAGGCGCGGGCGCGGGGGCTGCACGCGATCGACGCGACGTGCCCGCTGGTGACGAAGGTGCACTCCGAGGCGGTGCGGTACGCGCGCCAGGGGTACCAGATCCTGCTCATCGGGCATAGGAACCACCAGGAGGTCATCGGGACTTCGGGCGAAGCGCCGGGGGCGACGCTGATCGTCGAGCGGCCCGAGGACATCGCGGGCCTGGCGGTGCGCGATCCGGAGAAGCTCGTGTACCTCACGCAGACCACGCTCTCGACCGACGACGCGGGGGTGATCATCGCGGCGATCAAGGCGGCGTTCCCCCGGGTGAAGGAGCCGCCCAGCAGCGATATCTGCTATGCGACGACGAACCGCCAGCACGCGGTGCGGGCGATCGCGCCCGAGTGCGATCTGGTGCTCGTGATCGGATCGAAGAACTCCAGCAACTCGGTGCGCTTGACGGAGATTGCGCGGAACGTCGGGACCAAGGCCGAACTGCTCGACGACGCGTCGGAGATCGACTGGGGCTGGTTCGCGACGGGGGACGAGACGGTGCTGGTGACGGCGGGGGCGTCGGCGCCGGAGGATCTGGTGGCGCGGCTGTGCCGGGCGCTCCTGGAGCGATTCGGAGGGACCATCGAGGTGCGGGAGGTCTTCGAGGAGAACGTGGAGTTCGCGACGCCCGTGGCCCTGCGCCGGCTGATGCGTGAGAACGGCGTCGACCCCGAGAGCACACGGCTGGTCGTCCGCGCCCCGAGCATCACGCGGGAGGCGTACGGGGCGGTGGCGTTGACGGTGAGCGCGGGGAAGAAGTGAGGCGAAGGCGCGGGGCCACTAGGATCCGAACGATTGAACACGTCTCCAGATCACATCTTCGCCCACACCCCGGAGTCCCTGGGCGCGTGGTGCGAGGCGCGGCGGATGCCCTCGTACCGGGCGGCGCAGATCCTCGAGTGGGTCTACGCCAAGGGCGTGGTGGACCCGTCGGCGATGACGAACCTCTCACAGCTCGACCGCCAGACTTTGAAGGACCACATGCGGTTCCTCTCGGGCGAGGTGGTGGCGCGCCACGCCGCGAGCGACGGTGTGCGCAAGCTCCTCATCGAGTGGTCGGAGGATCGCGGGGGGCGTGAGGGCGATCGGGCGCTGGCTCTGGCCGGTGGCGACCCCTCTCGCCAGACCGAGTGCGTGATGATCCCTGCGGAGGATCGGCGTACGGCGTGCATCTCCTCGCAGATCGGGTGCCCGGTGGGATGTAGGTTCTGCGCTTCGGGGCTGGGAGGGCTGGACGGGAATCTCTCGGCGGGGCGGATCGTGGAGCAGGTGTGGCGACTGCGCCATGACGTGCGCGAGGAGACGGGGGACGCCACGGCGCGGATCACGAACGTGGTGTTCATGGGGATGGGCGAGCCCTTGGCTAACCTGGGCCAGGTGGTGCCGGCGATCCGGGCGATCGCCGCGGTGTGGGGGATGGGGATCTCGGCGCGGAAGATCACGGTGTCCACGGTGGGGCTTCCGAAGGCGATCGAGAAGCTGGGCGAGATGCTGGATCTTCCGGTGACGCTGGCACTGTCGCTTCACGCGCCCAACGACGCGCTGCGGCGGGAGCTGATCCCCTGGGCCGAGTACACGACGATCGCGGAGCTCTTGTCGGCGTGCCGGGCGTGGTTCGAGAAGACCGGGCGCGAGATCACGCTGGAGTACACGCTGCTGCGCGGGGTGAACGACCGACCGGAGCACGCGGCGGAGCTGGCGGGCGTGGCCAAGACGCTCCGCGCCAACGTGAACCTGATCCGGTACAACGAGGTCGCGGGCATGCCGTTCGAGCGGCCCCGGAACGAGGACGTGACCGAGTTCCAGAAGCTGCTGCGGGCGAAGCAGGTGAACGCGCACATCCGCGCGAGCCGGGGGCGGGACATCGCGGCGGCGTGCGGGCAGCTCCGCCACGAGGCGGCCCGACAATGATCGCGTGGCTGGATCAGCCCAAGCGCCCGCCTTTGGATCCGGCGGCGGAGGGGTTCTGGGCGGCGAAGTTCCATCCCTGGTCGGGGACGCACCTCGCGGCGGTGGCGGTGTGCGTGCTGATCGCGGGGTTGCTCATCGCGCTGGGTCGGCGGGGCTATCCCGGGGAGCGGGAGCGCCGGGCGCGGCGCGTGGGGTGCGTGGTGTGCCTGGCGCTGTGGGTGGCCATCAACGCGGTGTACATGCGGAGCGGGGACTTCTCCCGGGTGCTGCCGCTGCAGCTGTGCGATCTGGCCTCGCTGCTCGCCCCCCTGGCGCTCTGGAGCGAGCGGCGGGTGGCGCGGGGCGTGCTGTACTTCTGGGCCTTTGCCCTCTCCTCGCAGGCGTTCATCCAGCCCACGCTGACGCGCGGCCCCGCGGACTACGAGTTCTGGGCGTTCTGGACTAGCCACCTCATCATCGTGGGCGGGGCGGCGTACGACCTCATCGCGCGGCGCTTCCGCCCCACGCTCCGCGAGTATGGCTTGATGGTGCTCATCACGAGCACGTACATCGCTCTGGTGTTTCTCCTGGACTGGCGGACCGGGTGGAACTACGGCTATGTCGGGCCCATCGAGCCCACGCAGAAGACGGTGATCCAGAAGCTGGGGACCTGGCCCGGGCGGGTGATCTGGATCTGCGTGCTCGGGCTGGTGGCGACGTTCCTGGTGTACCTGCCGTGGGGTGTCGCGGCGTGGATGTCCAGGAGACGAGCGGCGGAGGCGGCGCCGAGGGCGTAGGCTCGACACGAGCGGGCGTCACTCGGAGAAGAGCGCGTCGACGAACGCCTCGGGGTCGAAGGGCTGGACGTCTTCGGGCGTCTCGCCCAGCCCGACGAACTTGACGGGGATATTGGTGGCGTCCTTGATGGCGACGACGATCCCGCCCTTGGCCGTGCCGTCGAGCTTGGCGAGAAAGATGCCCGTGAGCCCCGGTGAGTCGCCCTTGCCCTCGGCGGCGAGCGTGGCGGAGAACTCGCGGGCTTGCCGCAGCGCGTTCTGCCCGCTGGTTGCGTCGAGAACCAGGAGGGATTCGTGGGGCGCGCCCGGGATCTGCCTGGCCAGAACGGAGCGGATCTTGGCCAGCTGACGCATGAGCGGGTCCTGCGTGTGCAGACGGCCCGCGGTGTCGAGGAGCAGCACATCCACGCCCCGCGCCCGGGCGGCGGCGCAGGCGTCGAAGGCGACCGCGGCGGGGTCTCCGCCCTGCTGACCCTTCACGACCTCAACGCCCAGGCGCTCGCCCCAGATCTCGAGCTGGCGGACCGCGCCGGCGCGGAAGGTGTCGCACGCGGCGAGGAGCACGGTCTTGTCGTCTCGGCGGAGAGCGTGGCAAAGCTTGGCGATGCTGGTGGTCTTGCCCACGCCGTTGACGCCCGTGACGAGGATCACGGTGGGCTTTGTGTCGGCGAAGTTCAGTCGGCGCTCTTCGGGGGGCCACAGGGCCTTGAGCTCTCGCTTGAGGTAGGCGAGAGCCTGGTCCCCCTGGGGCATGAGCCCGGCCTTGAAATCGGCGCGGATGCCGTCGGTGAGCCGGCGTGCGGCGGCGACGCCCACGTCGGCCTGGAGCAGGCGGCGCTCGATGTCGGCGATGAGGGCGTCGTCGAGCTTCCGCCCCAGCAGGATGTTCCGCAGCCCCTGCGCGCCGCCCACGAGGGCGTCGCGCGTCTTCGCGAGCCCCTGCTTGAACTTGTCGGTGAGGGCGCGGAAGAAGCTCATGGCGTCGGGCCCGGCGCCGGGCCCGGGGATGCCGCGAGCACGCGCTTGAGGATCTTGTCGAGAAGCCCGTTCACGAACGCGGGGGACTTCTCGGTGCTGAACTCCTTGGCGAGCTCGACGGCCTCGCTGACGGCGATGGTCGGATGGACCCCCGCGCGGGTCATCTCGTAGTGGGCGAGGCGGAGGATGGCGCGGTCGACCGCCGCCTGGCGGTGCGCGGGCCACGTCGGCGCGAGCTCGAGCATGGCCTTGTCTGCGGCGTCACGGTCGTCGTACGCCGACCTCGCGAGACCGAAGGCCTTGGCGCGGTCCTTGGGAGAGAAGTCTCCGGCGTTCTCGAGCGAGTCCAGAACGTCCGCCGCGTCGAGGTCGGCGCGGGCGTCGAGCTGGAAGAGCGTCTGGAACGCCAGACGGCGGATGTCACGGGGTGTGGCCATGCGGGCGAGAGCCCTCCTTGCCGGGGGTGCGGGGTGATCGGCGTGTTCTCGCGAGCTTGTCCGGGCGCGGCGGGGACTTGCCGCGGTCGCCGCCCGGGTCGCGGCGTGGCCCGCCCGAGATGGCGCGGAGCGTGGCGATCGTGTCGAGAAGCGCGCCCATCGCCTCCTGGCCCTTGTTGCCCTTCTTGCCCCCGGCGCGGTCGCGGGCCTGCGCCGGGGTGTTCACGGTGAGCACGCCGAAGGCCACCGGGACGCCCGTGGCGAGCGTGACCTCGGTGATGCCGTGGGCGACGGCGTGGGCGATGTAGCGGTCGTGCTCGGTGTCGCCCCGGACGATGCAGCCCAGGGCGAGGACGCCCGCGTAGTCCCCCCGCATGGCGGCGGCCATGCACAGAATGGGGAGCTCGAAGGCGCCCGGCGCGTCGAAGACCGCGGGCTGCGTGGCCGTGCGCGCGACGCACTCGCGGATCGCGCCGTCGAGGAGGCGCTGCGTGACCGAAGCGTTGTAGCGGCTGACGACGATGGCGACGGACGCTGGATTCGCCACGGCTAGAGCCCCATCCCCGGGCCGGTGATGGTCCCGCCGAAGGGGCCCAGCGCGGCGGGGGCGCGCGGCGGCGCCTGCTGGGGCCTCGCGCGCGGGGCCTGGGGCGTGAGCTTGGCCTTGAAGACGTAGTCGGTGACGCGATCGCGGACGTTCTGGAGCATGCCCTTGAACATGTGGGAGCCCTCACGCTTGTACTCGATGCGCGGGTCGTTCTGGGAGAAGGCGCGGAAGTTGATCGAATCGCGGAGCTGGTCCATCGCGTAGAGATGATCGCGCCACTGCTGGTCGAGCGTGTCGAGCAGGATGGTGCGTTCGAAGTACAGGAGCTCGGACCGCAGGAGGTTCTCGATGCGCGAGCGGATCGCGTCGCGACGCTCGTCGGCGGGGAGGTGACGCATCGTGTCCGGGAGCCCCGCCCCGTACTTCTCCTTGAAGAACGCGTCCAGCTCCTCGTCGGTCCTGGTGGCCTGGGCGTCGGCGATGTCCTTCTCGATCTTGCCCTCGGCGAAGTGACGCTCGCTGGCGGCGAGAAGATCCTGCTTCACCTTCTGCGGCGTGTGGGTCTTGAAGACCTCCATGGTCCACCCCAGGCGGAAGCGCATGTTGGCCCACGCGACGAGATTGGCCGCCCCTTCGGCGGGGCTCTGGCGCATCATCATGTGCGTCAGCTCCATCGCGAACTCGACGGGGTACTCGATCTCGCGGGCGCGGTAGAGCTCCTCGGCCTTTCGGAGGATGACAGCGGCGGGGCGCTGCAGCTCGTCGTCGGCCTTGAGCCCCCGGACGATGTCGTCCACCGACACCTCGAACCCGAACTTGTTCTTGACCCACTGGACCAGCTGGAGCGCGCCGTAGTTGGGCACGGTGAACTGGTCGAGGGCCGACAGATCGGCGTCCTCGACGGCCTGGTGGGCCGCATGCACGAGCAGGTCGCGGACCTTGCGCCGCTCCTCGGCGCCGCCCTCGCGGAGCTCGGCGGGCTCGAGCGTCACGTTGAAGCGCGTCCGCGCCCAGTTGATGAGCCCCTGGCTGTCGAAGTCGACGGCGACCTCCGAGCCTTCGAGGGGCATGTACTCGCCCAGGGTGACGTCGATGGCGTGGCGTGCGTCGTATTTGGCCTCGCCGCGGATGGTGTTCTCGATCTCGTGGCGCTCCTTCCCGCGCAGGCGCTCGATGGGGATAGAGCAGTCGAGCTTCTCGTTGGCGTACCCGGCCATGCACTGAGCGGGGTAGTCCGAGTCGAGGTAGTTCGCGCAGGCGTCGTCGACGGACGCACGGATGTAATCAAAGATGAGCCCCTTGACGTCTCGCCCCTCGATGACGCGCTGGCGCAGCCCGTAGAAGGTCTGGCGCTGGTGCTCCATGACCTCGTCGTACTCAAGGATGTTCTTCCTGATCTGGAAGTTGCGTTCTTCGACTTTGCGCTGGGCGCGCTCGACGTTCTTGGACACCATCGGGTGCTCGATGGCGTCTCCCTCGCGCATCCCGAGCATGGAGAGCATCTTCTGGACGCGCTCGCCCGCGAAGAGCTTCATGAGGTCGTCCTCGAACGACACGAAGAAGCGCGACGAGCCCTTGTCGCCCTGGCGCCCGCAGCGCCCGCGGAGCTGGTTGTCGATGCGGCGGGATTCGTGCCGCTCCGTCCCCACCACGTGCAGACCGCCCATGTCCTCGATCGAGGTGAACCACCGAAGGCGGTGGAGCAGGAACCGCCCCGCCTTGTCGAGCTCGGCGCGGAGCTCGTCGGCGGGCAGACGCTCCAGCTCCTTGGGCGACAGCCACGTGTGCGTCGAGGCCCATTTGCGGAGGAGCTGCAGCTCCAGATCGGCGAAGGCCATCGCCTCGACCTGCTTCTTGTCCAGGTCGAGCTCCTTGGGCGCGAGCTTGCGGTAGACCGCGTCGCGGACCATCTCGTCGGTCGCGTCGAGCGTGAGCGTCCGCGGCGCGATCCCGCGC
>CAZTJZ010000026.1:12138-29238 GCA_964614075.1 uncultured Phycisphaeraceae bacterium | reverse complement strand
AAGGTTTCGACGTCCGAGTGCTGCATCAGCGCCGGCTCGGCGCCTGGCTTCGGGAAGTTGCACACCAGCACGCCTTCCGGCAGCATCCGGCCCTGCTTGCCGTTGGTCAGGGTGAACTGCGCGTAGTGCTTGTACTTGTTCTCGCGCGGGAACATGTCCACGTAGAACTCGCCCAGGACTTTCCCGCTCGCCTTGTCCGTGATTTCGTAGAGCTTGACCTCCGGGTGCCAGATCGGACGCCCCCGTTCGCTGGCCATCGACGTGATGTCCTTGTACTCGATCCCGTACATCTTCTGCGTCACCGAGAAGAGCCCGTCCACCACCGCCTGCATCGGGAAGTACTCGCGGATCTTCTGCGGGTCCACCGAGTACTTCGTCTGCAGGAGCTTGGACTTGACGAACTCATAGTCCCACGGGCGGAGCACCGCCTCCGCGTTCCCCGTGTACGCACGCTTGAAGTCCTGGAACTCCTTGAAGTCCACGTCGGCCTTCTTCCGCACCACGGGGCGGAGCTGCTCGTAGAACTTCATCACGTTGGCCGACGACTTGGACATCAGGACCTCTTCCTCGAAGTCCGCGTACGTGGGATAGCCCAGGACCTCGGCGGCCTGCGCCCGGAGCTTCAGGATGGTCTCGAGCGTGGCGACGTTCCCCGTTCCCGCGCGGCGCTTGAACGCCGTCCACACCTTCGCCCGCGTCGATTCGATCTCGCACTGCTCACGGATCGGGCCCGACACCGGGTAGTCCATCGTCAGCACGTACAGATCGCCCGCGCGTGGGAGCTCCTTCACGAAGTCGTGCGGCATGCCCGCGAGCTCGTCGCGGGTGCACAGGATCGTCGTGTTGTCGTCGCGGATGGTCCGCTCGAACTCCAGCCCCAGGCGCGTGATCTCCTTCTGGAGCTGCTTGAGCTTCTCGCGCTTCTCCTTGGGGAGCTCCATGCCGTCGCGCCGGAAGTCCCGCAGGAGAAACGCGAGCAGGCGGGCCCGCTCGCCCTCGGGCTTCGCCGCGTCGGGCTTCTGAAGCCCCTGGGCATAAGCGTTCACCGCGCGGAAGATGTCCTCGCGCTTCCCGAACTCGATCAGGTAGTTGCTGTAGTCCTCGCTCGCCCGCGCCCCCCGGGCGCGCTCCGCGGGGTCCGTCGAGACGTACTGCATGAACTGCAGCATCGACGTGTCGGCGTTGAGACGCGCGATCATGTCGTCGATCGCGCCCACCGTGTTCTCGAACGTCCGCTTGTCGTCGGGAGTCTCGGCGATCCGCTTCGCCGCCGCGTCCGCCCTGGCCAGAGCCTCGGCGATCGGCGAGCCCTCGGGCTGCGCCACGGCCGACCACGGAACGACGGCGAGGGCCATCGCCCCCAACGCTGCAAACAGTCGATTCATGCAGGGATCTCGCTGTCCCCGGCGGGCGTCGCCACACCCGGGAAAAAAGTTGCGTTCGGCACGCCGCCGTGCCTGTCGCCGGATCATAGTCGCGAGACCCATTTCGAGGGAGGTGAGATCCGCGGGATCCCGAGCCGTGGCTAGTGATCGGAATGCTCGCCCTCGTCCGCGGGCGGCGCGTCCTCGACCTCGGCGTGGGCCTCGGCGTCGCCCCCCGCCTTCTTCGTCACCGCATGCGGGTCCGCCGGGACCGGCTCGTTGGTCACCACGATCTCCACGCGCTGGTTGGTCCGCGCGGCCTCCGCGTCGAACGCCCGCGGGACCATCCGATCGTGATCCGCGCACAGCACCAGGCGCAGGTTCGTGGCCTTCACGCCCGCCTCGATGAGCGCGTTGGCCACCACGGTCGCCCGGTCCTTCGAGAGCGTCATCGCCTGCTCGAAGTTGCGGGCCTCGAACGGGCTCACGTGCCCGCGCACGTCCACGATCCATCCCTGGTCGCGGAGATGGCGGGCCACGTCGCCCAGGGTGATCTTGGACCCGGGGCGCAGCGACGCCGAGCCATCGTCAAAGGCGATCGACGCGGCGACGTTGCGGCGCTGCCCGCGCCCCGTCGAGGTCGTCTCGGCGTACCGCCCGCTCGGGCCCTCGGACGCGCCCATCCCGCCCTTCTTTTCCTGGATCCGCTTGATGAACGGCTGATCGGCGCTCGCCTTGGAGTTGATGTTGAACGGCGTGTTGAACGCCTCGCGGATCCCGATCACGAAGTCGATCATCCGCGAGTCGGGCGTGCCGCCCTGGCCCTCGCCCCCCGCGGGGCCCTGGCTCTTGGGCGCCATGTTCATCGCCAGGAGGATCACGAAAAAGCCCATGAGCAGCGCGACGTTGTCGGCGAAGGAGATGAGCCACTCGGGCGCGCCCTCGTGCTCGCCCTCGGCGTGGCCGCCCCCGCCGCCGTGGCCGCCGCCCCCGTGGCCGCCACCGCCCCCGTGCCCGCCTCCGCCGTGCTCGTCGTGCTTTTCCTCGTGCTCGGCCATGGTGTCCCCGGGGTTAGGCGGCGGCCTTCATCTTCCCGCGCGACACCGCCGGGATGAACGCGAGCATCTTGTCCTCGGTCACGCGCGGGTTGTCCCCCGCCTGGATCGACAGGATCGCCTGCAGCATCATCTCGCGGCTGAGCATCTCCTCGCCCGAACGCATCCCCAGCTTGTCCCCCATGGGTCCCGCGATGGCGTTGGCCAGCACGGCGCCGTACATCGTCGCCACGACGGCGATCGCCAGCGCCTTGCCGAGCTGCCCGATGTCCGCCGTCGCCAGGTTCCCGAACAGACCGACCTGACCCACCAGCGTTCCCACGAGCCCGTACCCGGGCCCGTAGAGCTTCAGGAGATCGAAGAACTTTTTGCCCGCCTTGTGGCGTTCCGCCATGGCGGCCAGCTCGATCCGGCATGTGGACTCGATGTTCGCCGGCTCGATCCCGTCCACCGCCATCTTCAGCCCCTGCGCCAGGAACGGGTCCTTGATGTTGGGCATCTCGCTCTCGAGGGCGAGGATCCCGTCACGCCGCGCACGCTCCGCCAGCTTGCTGATGAGCTGGATCGTCTCGACGGGCGACATGCCCTTATGGAACATGAACCGCTTGAGATAGCCCGGGATGCTCTTGACCTTCTCCATCGGCATCGCCATGAACACCACGGCGACCGACCCGAACCCCACCATCAGGACGCCCTCCAGCGAGAAGAACATCATGAGGTTGCCGTGCGAGACTTCGAAGAACACGAAGCCCAGCGCCGCGGCCCCGATGAGCACGCCGATCAGACTTGCCTTGTCCAAGGTCCCACCTCTTCCCGCGCGTCCGGTCGTTCGGCGCCCGGCGCGCACGCACGCGCCGTCCCGTCCGTAATGAATCGGTGCGCGTCAAGGGCGGGTCGAGCACGCCGCGGGAGGAATAGGGCGGTGGTCGCGTCTGCGCGGGCTACGCGGGCGGCCCGAGTGCTTATGGGGTCTGCTGGACAAACGTCCCCAGCGCGCGATCCTTCACCACGCCCGGGAACCGCAGCGAACGACCGTGCGCCACGCAGTACACCCCGGGCGGCAGGACGCCCGTCGCGAAGATCGCCTCGGTCAGGTTCTGCAGCGCGTCGGACCGCGACATCTCGTAGGGCCGCAGCGCTCCCGTCAGCACGATCGGCACCCGCGTGTCCTTCACCTCGCTCGCCAGGCGGTCGCCGGTTTTTTCCAGCGTGTCCGTCCCGTGCAGCACCACGACCCCCGCGCACACCCCCGCCCCGGCCAGGGCCCCGCCCGCCTTTACCGCCTCGACGATCCGCTCGCGGTCGTCCTCGGTCATCTGCAGGCTGTCCTTGCTCAGGAGCTCGATGACCGAGACGTTGGTCTCTTCGAGACGGAGCCGGCGCAGCATCCGCCGCACGATCGTCCCGCGGTTCTCCAGCCGCCCGGAGTGCTCGTCGTAGGTCTTCTCGATCGTCCCGCCGGTGGTGATGAGCGTGATGTGTCGCATGGATCCGCCAAGCGTATCCGCGCCTACGCGTACAGCGACGCGAGGTCGAACCAGAACCCCGGGTAGGTCTTGGCCACGCACCCCGGGTCCCGGATCGTGACGTTGGGGCGGCGCAGCCCCACCAGCGCCAGCGACATCGCCATCCGGTGGTCGTTGTAGGTCTCGAACTCCACCCCGGTCGCCGCGGGCGAGGTGTCGATCCCGCCCTCGGAGGGCGTGATCGTCATGACGTCGTCGTCGCCGTGCACCGGGCTCTCGATCTTCACGCCGATCTTCGCCAGCTCGTGCCGAAGCGCCTCGATGCGGTTGCACTCCTTCACCCGCAGCGTCCTCACCCCGCGCAGCACGCTCGTGCCCGAGGCGAACGCCGCGACCACGGCCAGCGTCGGGGCGGCGTCGGGCATCTCCGACATGTCCGCCAGTACCGGGCGCAATCCCGTCCCGCCGCGAACCTCGATCGAGCTCTCGTCGTCGTCCACGTGGAGGTGCGCGCCCATGCGCTCGAGCAGCACCGGGAACCTCGCGTCGCCCTGCAGCGAGCGAGGCCCCAGCCCCAGCGCCCGGCACGACGCCTCGGGCGTCAGCGCCGCCGCCGCCCAGAAGTACGTCGCCCCGCTCGCGTCGGGCTCCACCTCAAGCTCAAAGCCGCCCAGCCCGCGCCGCGCCGGGCCGTGCTGGATCTCGAACTTCTTCTGCGTCACGGCCACCTCGCAGGGCTCGGTGGACCGCGGCGGACCCACGCGCAGCACGCGCAGATTCTCTGAGTGCTGCACCGTCGCCCCCAGACGCCCCAGGAGCGCGAGCGTCATCGACACGTACGACGCGCTCGTCATCGGGCCCACGATGCGGAGCGTCACGCCGTGGTCCAGCCACGCTCCAATCATGAGCAGCGCCGACACGAACTGGCTCGATTCCGCCGGGCCCAGCTCCAGCACGCCCGGCACCACCGCCGCCGCGGGGGGCGTGATCCGAATCGGCAGGCAGCCCTCCGCCCCGAGGTACTCCACCCGGGCCCCGCAGCGTTCGAGCGCGCCGCCCAGTCGCCCCATCGGGCGCTGGCGGAGCGACGTCCCGCCGTCAATCGTCATCGGCACGGGCGAGAGCAGCGCCGTCGCCGCGAGGAATCGCGCCGTCGTCCCGGCGTTGCACGCGTCCAGCGTGACTCCGTCCCCCGCCACGCGCCACCGCCCCGCGACGCCCTCCACGCGCACCGTCTCGTGTCCGTCGCCTTCACGCGTGATATCGAGCTTGGCGCCCAGCGTCCGCAGCGCCGCGATCATCGCCGCGGCGTCCTCGCCGTCGGTCTGCCCGCCCCGGATCACGCTGGTCCCCTCGGCCAGAGCGGCCAGAAGCAACGCCCGGTTCGTCAGGCTCTTGCTCCCCGGCGTCCGCAACACCGCGTCGAACGCCACCGAACCCCGTCGGTGAGGCAACACCGGGACCGGCAACCGGTCCGGCATCCGCGCCAGCGGCAAACGCATCGACTCGACCACCCCGGACGCTCCTCCTACGAAGCTCCGCCCACGCCATACCTTCACGCCTCTGTACGCGAAAATCAAGCCCCGGGACGGTCACTTTTCCGCCGATCAGTCGATTTTCTTCGCTTCACGACGGAACACAGCAACCACATCCTCGACCGGGATCACAAACAGGCGATTATCGCCCTCGAAGTCCACGGGGACCGCCTGCTTGGGATAGAACAGCACCCGGTCGTACCGCTGGATCGGGTAGTGCTCATCCGCCGCCACCTGCGCCGAGATCGCCACGATCCGACCCGTCAGCGTCGGGATCTCCACCTTGTCCGGCAGGTGAATCCCGCTCTTGGTCTGCTTCTTGTCGTCGTCCTTGCGGATCAGCACCCGCTTGCCGATCGGCTCGACAACCTCGATCCCCTTCCCGGGTTTGGCGCTGGACGGCTCGGACTTGCTCATCGCTCAACTGTAGCGACGCACTCCACGCCGCGGCGAAGCCCACGCCCGTATCCTTCTCGCTCGCCCCCGCTCCGCCCCGTAAGGAGTGCCCCGTTGGACCAACTCCGCCGACTCATCCTCGACGTCCCAAACTACCCAAAGCCAGGCATCGTCTTCAAGGACTTCACGCCCCTGCTCGCCGACGCCCGAGGCCTCGCCCTCGCCGTCGAGCTCATGGCCAACCCCTTCCGCGGGCTGAGCGTGGACCTGGTTGTCGGGGCCGAGTCGCGCGGGTTCATCTTCGGCACGGCCGTCGCCCAGGCCCTCTCCGCCGGGTTCGTCCCCGTCCGCAAGTCCGGCAAGCTCCCACGCCAGGTCCGCGGGATCACCTACGAGCTTGAGTACGGCACGGATCGGCTGGAAATGCACGCCGACGCCGTCAAACCCGGGCAGCGCGTCCTCATCGTCGACGACCTCCTCGCCACCGGAGGCACGCTCGAAGCCTGCTCGAAGCTCGTCGCCGGGTTCAGCCCCGACGTGCAGATCGTCGGCGTGACCGTCCTTATCGAGCTCCAGGCCCTCCAGGGACGCAAACGCATCGCCCACATCGAGCAGATCCACTCGGTGCTGAAGTACTAGGCGCTCAGGACGAGAGCGAGTTCGTTCGAAGCGCAGCGTCACGGGTGGGGCGGGCTTCCAGCCCGCCAGAGCAAACATGCTCCGGGCGCCCCAAGCCCCGCTCCACCTGAACAGAACTCATGCTCGCGATCACGAACCACGTTCACACGGCGACCCGCGACGTCTCCGTCGCGCAGACCACGCCCAGGCAGCGCCGGCCGCACCGAGCACGCCGGGCGTCGGTACGATGGTCACTGTTCCGCCGGGGTTGCTGTCGATGGCGATGTTGATGGCGTTGCCGGAGGTCGTGCCGAGGTCGGTGTACCAACGCCCAACGTTGTTGAGAAAGTTGTCGATGGTGATCCGGATCGTGCGCTCACCCGCGGGCAGCGTCCCGGCCGTGAACCCGTAGCGGAAGACCACCGGGCTCGTTGAACTGTTGAACTTCGTGCCCATCAGTGCAGGCGATGCTTGCCCGCACGCAATCACGCCTGCGGTTCCTGAGCCCGTGAACACCGCAACGTCGTCCCATCGCTGCACACCCGGCACGGTGGACGCCGCGGTAGTGCCAAACGGGGCCACTCGCCCCAGCCCGGTCTGCGGATGAACGCCTCCCCCGAAGGTCCCCGAGGTGGGCATCGGCGACGACCACGCGCGGAGCGGCTCGTCGTGGAGCCCCGTCATGCCAAGCCTGAACGACACCCCGGCAAGCCCGACCGTCGCCGCGGGGTCGTCCTCGCTCACCCGCACCTGCACCAGCACCCAATCCCCCGGCACGGCAAAGGAGTTGGCTGAAAACGCCGAGCCATTCACCGACGACTCGACATAGACCTGAGTCCCCGCCACGGCCATCCCGGCCGGGACAAAAAACGACAACAACAACGCTCTAGATATGCGCATCGAACGACCCTCCCGCCCGCCGCGAGAACCCTCGCCGCAGGCCCTGACCCGCCATCAGGTTACCAGACAGGAGGCGGCACCGCAAGAGTGAGAATGAAAACTCACGCCCGTCGCCGCCGCCGCCCCGCGAGCATCGCCCCGGCCGCGCCCACGATCCCATGCACACAAGGCGTCGGCACGATCGTCACTGTTCCTCCGGGGTTGCCATCGATGCCCAGGCTGATCGGCGCCCCCAATATGCCGGTCGGGCTCGTGTGCCACGTGGCGCTCTGGTTGAGAATCTCCTCAATGGTGACGCGGATCGTGCGATCTCCCGCGGACAGCGTTCCGGCGGTGAACCCAAATCGGAAAATCACGGGACTGGACGAACTGTTGTACTTGGTGCCCGCCAACTCGGGCGAGGACTGACCGGACACAATCCGGCCTCCGGTGCCGTGGCCAGAAATCACCGCCATATCACCGCTCTGAGTCACCACAGGAACTGCCGACGGCGCGGAGAGGGAGAACGGGGTCACTCGCCCTAGCCCGGTCTGCAGCTGAACACCCGGTCCGGCAGCGTCGGCGCTCGCGGCGGGCGCGGACCATGCGTGGAAGAGCTCGTCGTTGACCCCGCGCACGCCAATCTTGAAGGTGAGCCCCTGGAAACCAACCGTTGACTGCGGATCACTCTCGCTCACGCGCACCCGCACATGCACCCAGTCGCCGGGCCTCGCATTGGAACTGGGCGCGTACGCCGAGCCATTCACCGACGACTCGACATAGACCTGAGTCCCCGCCACGGCCATCCCGGCAGGCACGGCGAACGACCACAACAACGCTCGTGAAGTGCGCATCGAACGACCCTCCGCCCGCCGCGAGAACCCTCGCCGCAGGCCCTGACCCACGAGCAGCATACCACAGTCACTGGCTCGACACAAGTCCTCTCGGGCCTAGGACACGCTGACCGCGACCCTATTTCCAAACCGTGAGCGCCCGATCACGAGCCGAGTTCACGAGTTCGACCCGCGACGCCTCCGTCGCGCACACCACGCTCCGGCAACGACGAGCCCCCCCAGAACACCCGGCGTCGGCACGATCGTCACCGTCCCGCCGGGGTTGCTGTCGATGGGGGCCAGGCTCGGGTCGCCGGTGATCGTGGTGGGGCTTGTGTACCAGCGAGCGCTGCCATCGCGGATGTTGTCGACGGTGATGCGGATCGTGCGAACACCCGCGGGCAGCGTTCCCGCCGTGAATCCAAAGCGGAAGATCACCGGACTCGGCGAGTTGTTGTACTTCGTGCCGGCCAGCACGGTCGAAGCCTGTCCGATCTGGATGAGGCCTTCTGTTCCCGGGCCTGTGATCACCGCAGTATCGCCCGAGCGAGTCGTGCCGGGCATCGTTGTTGCCAGGACGGCAGCAAACGGGGCCACGCGGCCCAGCCCGGTCTGCGGATCAACACCCGGCCCGAAGGTGCCCGCGGCCGACGTCGGCGTAGACCACTCACGCAACGGTTCGTCGTGCAGTCCGCTCATCCCGATCTTGAACAACATGCCAGCCAGCCCGATCGTCGGCTGCAGGTCGCTTCGGCTCACCCGCACCTGCACGAGCACCCAGTCCCCCGGCACGGCGTTGGAACTGGACGAGTACGCCGACCCGTTCACCGACGACTCGACGTGGATCGCCGTCCCCGCGAATGCCAATCCGGCCGGTGCGGCGAACGACAACAACAACGCTCGTGAAGTGCGCATCGAACGACCCTCCGCCCGCCGCGAGAACCCTCGCCGCAGGCCCTGACCCACGAGCACCATACCAGGGACTCTGGCCCCGAATCAAGAACTCTCGGGCCTTGGGTACACCCGATGCCCTAATCCGCGGCACGAGCACCCAGAACTGAGGCGTCGGACAGACTCGGTCCTCACCACGGACGCGAGGGATGCCCCTGACCCTGTGCGGAGCCTCCGTTGGCGCAGTACGAAGCTCGGCCACAACACCAGCAAACTCGCGCGACCGCCTCGGCCACGCGTTCGCGTGGACTCACGCCGAGGCGCCGGCGCTGTGGTCCGTCATCGCGTACACCAGCCCGGCTCAGGGCCCCGACTTTCCGCGCGAGCGGTGCGGCCTCCTCACTTCCACGGGAGCCCGCCCAGTACTACCCGGCCGCCAGCTCACCCCGCCGCGGTGTAGGGGGGGGCATCCGCCCGACTGTCGATCGTCGATGGGGGCAGCGCGGCGAGCGAGGTCCTCCGCCGATCAATCGTGCGGCCTGGACGTCCTCGCGGCCATGATCATCCGGACCCGCCCTGGACCATGATTCGTGCATGCCAACCGGGCCTCACAGAAGGGCTTCCCCGCCCAGCCAGGGTGAAGCGGCCAGATCGGGCAAACTCCCCGCTCGGCCCCGGTCGAGCAAACGCTTGACCGCCAAGAACCCGCACGGCCGGAGCGGAGCTTTAGGTCGGGCTCTGTTGCACGATCCGCCAATCGCGATAGGGCCAGAAAGGAAAACACCCCTTGTCCTTTCGGCCAAGGGGTGCGAGTCGTTCGTTCTCAGCGAGGTAGATTGGGTCAGGCCCGCTGAGAGATGTCAGTGACAGAGATTAGCGGCGACGGCGCCCAGCGACCAGCCCGCCGAGGCCCAGGAGGGCGAGCGAAGCGGGGGTGGGGGTGATCGTCACCGAGCCACCCGGGTTGCTGTCAACGGTGAGGTTGACGGCGTTGCCGGAGGTCGAGCCGAGGTCGGTGTACCAACGGCCGACGTTGTTGAGGATGTTGGTGATCGAGATGTCGATCGTGCGGCTGCCGACGGCCTGAGGACCAGCCTGGAACCCGAAGCGGAAGAGGATCGGGTTGGGCGAGCCATCGTACTTCGTGCCGGAGAGGGCGGGGGAGCCCTGGCCAGCCGCGATCACGCCGCCCGTGCCCGAGCCGCCGATGAGCATCGTGCCGGCGCCGGGGGTGAGGGTCGGCAGGGTCGTCGCCGCCGCCGAAGCGAACGGAGAGACGCGGCCGAAGCCCGAAGCGCGGAGCACGCCGGGGCCTTCGGGGCCCGCGGACGTCGCCGGAGCGCTCCACGGAGCGAACACTTCGCCGGCCTGATCGTCAAGGAGAACCTTGAAGCTCACGCCCGCGCAGCCAACGGCCGCGGCAGCGTCGTTCTCGAACGCGCGGACCTGGACGACGATGTTGTCGCCGGGGAGGGCGTTGACGTTCGGGCTGAACGCGCCGCCGTTCACCGAGCACTCAACAACGAGGCCCGTACCGGCCTGCGCGCTAGCAGCGGCGCCGGCCACAGCAAGAACAAGAGCAACCTTCTTCATCTTTCAATCTCCTCACAAAGTCTCTCAAGACCTGACAAATCCCACACACAGGCGCCGGAGAAGAACGACTCAGCCCGGCCAGATATGACTATACCGCGTCGGTTCGCTCTGTGGAAGTCTTTTTTGCCGATTTCGGCGATTTTTTGTGGCACCAAGGCGTTTTCATACAATGTTCGGGTGGTAGCTCTATATGTATACGACGCCCGAAGTTCACCGTTTTAGCTCGAATAGGGGATGGTGCCAACGCCACGCATCCTGCACCGCTGGCGAGCACCCGCCCGCACTCGCTCGAATGAGGCGCGGCGCGCGCAGACGGCTCCGTCGTCGCGACGCGCGCTTCGAACGCTCAGAAACTCGGCGGGATTCCGCTCATTCACGCCCGACGAGCGTGCGCACAATCAGCGCTCGGCCGCGTCGGCCGAGCATCGCACCCGCCGCGCACCGGGCGCCACAGCACTGCGCCCAGGCACGCCAGCGTCCATGCTCCCGGCACGATGGTGATCGTCGCCGCGTGGATCGTGTCGGAGGTGACCGGGGCGAGGATGATCGCCGTGCACGAATGGCACGGGTACCACAGGGCACGCCCACCATCGATCGCGTCCAGCGGAGTCGAGGCTTGGAGTGTTCGTCCGCCTTCGCCCGCGACGAACGCGTACCGGAAGATCACCGCGTCGAGGTTGGAGTTGTACCCCGTGGGGTTGAGCGTCCACAGCGACTGCCCGGACCTCACGCCCCAGGAGAGGTTGGTGGTGGGGGTGAGATTGCGTGAACCGGCGAAGCGCAGCGTGCCGGGGCTGTCCATGAACGCGGTCAGCTCGCCGCTGTCGGAGCTCGAGGTCTGCCCGGACGCCGAGAACGGATACACCCGCCCGAGCGTGTTCTCGCCCGGCGGCGGGTTGGGCGAGATCGGAAGGACCGTGTCCGTCGCGCTCCAACCGGTCAGCATGGGCTGGTGCGTGACGCCGCCGAACCCCAGGTTCGTCATCGTGCTTCCCTGGGACTCGTAAACAGCCCGGATACGCACCGTGACCGTCTCGCCCACCCCAGCGAAGATCGAGCTGGACCACACCGCCGAGGACTCGCTCATTGCCTCGGGGTACAGGTGCGTCCGCTGCCCCGCCGCGCTCGACGTGGCCAGTGCGACCAAGGCCATCGCGCACCGTGGGGTCTTCACGAGTTCCTCCCGCGTCGGCGTCCCCAAGATCCCACGCCCAAGAACATGAGCACGACGGGGGGTGTCGCTGGCACGATCGTGATCGACGCGGGGTGGATCGTCTCCGGGGTCACCGGGGCGTTCATCAGCCCGAGGCAGGCGCTGCACGGAAACCACAGGGCGGCCTCGTTGTAGATCCACTCGATCGGCGCCGACGCGACGAGCGTTCTCCCGCCTGTGCCCGCCACGAACGCGAATCGGAACACCACCACGTCGAGGTTCGAGTTGTACCCCGTCGGGTTCAGCGAGTACAGGCGTTGGGTGCTGGACAATCCCCACTGGAGATTCGTGGTGGGTGTCACGTTCTTCGAGCCCGCGAAGCGGAGCGTGCCCGGGCTGTCGATGAAAGCCGTCAGGGCGCCAGTCGCGCTCCCGGGCGATTGATCCGAGCTCGTGAATGGGTACACCCTTCCGAACGACCCGTCATCAGGCGGGAGCGCGGGCGAGAAGGGCAAGAGCGTGTCCGTCCCGTCCCATGACGCCAGCGTGGGCTGGGTGAGCATCCCCGCAAAGCCCGCGTTGTACACACCGCTTCCCATCGCGTCGTACGCCACTCTGAGGCGCACCACCACCGTGTCGCCCGGGTTTGCAACGATGGTGCTCGACCACGCGGGCGCCGCGTCGCTCGCCGCCTCGAGGTACAAGTGCGTCCGCTGCCCCGCGGCGTTCGATCCGGCGAAGGCAAGCAACGCCGCGGCGCTCCATGCCGATTTCATGCTCGTCTCCTCGCACGAGACATCGCGCACCATCCCGCGGCGAGCGCCAGGCAAGAGAGCCCGGGCGTGCTCGGCACGATCGTGATTGTCGCCGGATGAGTGGATTCGCGGCTCAACGACGCCTGGACGGGCCCGGTGCCGCCCGGGGTCGTGTACCACGTGCCGCGTTTGTTATTCACCCACTCGGGGTACACGTCGGCGATCATCGTCCGCGCTCCCCCGCGCGCGACAAATCCGAACCGGAACACCACAACGTCCAGCGACGAGTTGTACCCGGTGGGGTTCAGGCTCCGCGGCGACTGGGCACAGTTCAGCCCCCACGACAACAACCCCGGCGCTTTGATGTTGCGACTGTTGGCGATCCGCAGCACGCCGCCGCTCTCGAAGAAAACATACTGAGGCGGGATCCCGGGGGTCTGCCCGATGCTGCTGAACGGGTACACCCGCCCGTACGTGCTGGGTGGGGCGTTGGGGGCAAGAGAATCCGCGAAGGCAAGCGCCGAATCGCCGCTCGTCCAGTTCGTGAGCGTGGGCTGGAGCGTGAGCCCACCGAGGCCCATCGAGGTCATCGTGGTCCCGGCGGAATCCAGCCGCACACGGATCCGCACCGACACCTCCCGCCCCGGCTCGGCGGCGACGGCGCTCGACCACGTCGCGCCCCGGTCCGTCGAGGCTTCGAGGTGGATGTGCGTGACCTGGGCAAGGGCCGGCGTGGCGAGGAGCGCCGAGGCGAGCGCGAGCTCTGCCCGGCGGCGCCGAGCGGACGCCGCGATGGGCGTCTTTTCACCGGCGAACGCCGGAATTGCCGCGAGGTTCACGGGCGACTCCCGGGAGAGATGACGGAGTCGGCCGAACGGAGGGGCCGAGGGCGATCACTCACCCTAGAACATGCCACAAGTTCCGAGAAATGCCACCCGATTCGTGAGAATGTGAACGAGAACATGCACGAGTGGTTCACGACGGCCCTTCGCGATGTCGCTCTGTCTTCGCCGTCGCGCCATTCCAAAACGAAAAACCCCTCTCACGTCTGAGGTGAGAGGGGCGGTCTGAACGGTCGTCAGGGTGAGTGCTTCACCCGTTCACGCGGGAGTCCCGCGTGAAACTCAGCGGCGGCGGCGACCAGCCACCAGCCCGCCCAGCCCGAGGAGGGCCAGCGAAGCCGGGGTCGGGACCGCGGGCTGCGTGATCGTGCCCGCGGCGATCGTGCCTTCGGTGATCGCGGCCTGGACCGGGCCCGTGCCGGCGGCGGTGGTGAACCACGTCCCGCGGGCGTTGTTGATGAAGGCCAGGGGGGCCGACGCGGTGAGCACGCGGTCGGTCGTGTTGTTCGCGCCGAGGGTCACGCTGTACTTGAAGATGACCACGTCCAGGCTGCTGTTGTACCCGGTCGCGTTGAGCGACTGGGGAGACTGGGCGCTGTTGAGGCCCCAGGAGAGCGTGCCGGGGGGCGTGGTGACCTTGGAGCCCGCGAAGCGGAGCGTGGTCCCGCCGTCGACGAAGGTCGTCAGCTCGCCCGAGGCGGACGAAGAGATCTGACCGACGGACGAGAAGGGATACCGACGCCCGTTGCCCGTGTCGCCAGGGGCAAGGTTGATCGTGAACGCGTCACGAGCGTCGCCGGCGCGGAAGTTCGAGAGCGTCGGCTGGAAGGTGATCCCGCCGAAGCCCATCGAGGTGAAGGAGGTGCCCGCGGCGTCAAAGACGGCGCGGATGCGGACGTGAACCTGGCCACCCGTGGCGGGGGCGTTCACGTTGGCGCTCCAATCGGTGCCGTTCAGCGAGGTCTCGAACACGAGACGCGTGTTCTGAGCCTGAGCGGAAGCGGCAAGACCAGCGGCGGCGATCACAGCAAAGGCGTACTTCATCTGACATCTCCTCAACGACTCTGGTGCGGGACTGACAAGACCCACATGTGTTGCGAGAACGAACGACTCGTTCCTGACCCACCTCAAACATGCCACAGGTCTTGAGAAATGCCAGCAAAGTGGAAAGAAGATTTTGACTTTTTTGCCGATCGGCGCGCGAACACCCTAACGAGGGGCTCACGACCGCGCCCCAGGACGTGAAAACACCCGGGATTTCCCGGGTGTGCGTGTGCCTCATCAATGAACTGCAGGTCTACAGGCCCGGACGATCGAGTCCGAGAACGCCGCGCTTCGCCGCCCACTCGGCTTGCTCTCGCTTGTTGTCGCTGGCGATCGCGCCCGTCCCACCGGTCGCCAGGTTCTTCAGCGCGGCGACCTCGAGCCGTGAGAGGTGCAGCCCCTCTAACTCATAGTCCCGCCAGGCCTCCAACGTTAGGGGAATGATTGGTTCGAGCAGGGCGTGCATGGCCTGCGCGAACTCGCGGATCTCGAGTTGGGCGTGGGCGTCCATCCGGAGCGAGAGGAACCGGAGCGTGTTGTGCAGGTCGCACTTCCAGTACCACTCTGTATAGACATTCACGGGAAGGCCCATCCGGGCCAGTTCGCGGGAGACACCCTGCTCGGTGAGTTTGAGGTACCGGTCGTAGAGCCCCTCGACGTCGTGCAGGAACGACAGGAACTCCTGGGCGGTGCGGACCTCGAGCGGGTCGTCGGTCTTAAAGGTGTCCTCGCCGCCCTGGCGGTTGGAGGCCGACTGTTTGCGGACCGCGTCGAGGGTGGGTGTGTAGAAGCGGTCCTTCACGATGGAGTAGCGGGCCGAGTACTCGTTGACGTTGGCGGTGCGGTGGCGGATCCACTGGCGGGCGACGAAGATGGGCATGGCGATGTGGAACTTGAGCTCCACCATCTCGAAGGGCGTGGTGTGGCGGTGGCGGAGGAGATAGCGGATGAGCCCGCGGTCCTCATTCACCTGCTTGGTGCCCTCGCCATAGGAGACCCGGGCGGCCTGGACGATGGCGGCGTCGGCGGTCTTGCCGTCGGGCACGAGGCGGGGCATGACGTCGAGGAGGGCGACAAAGCCGTGGTCGAGGACCTTGATCTCCTGGCGGAGCGCCCCGCCCATGACGTCGCGCATGGGCGAGGCAGGTTCGACGCGGGAAATCCGCGGCGTGGGAGTGGCGGGGGGAGCGGTGTCGGTGGCCATGTCGACAGCGTAGAAGCGCCGGGACCGTTCCGGACACTCCCCGCCCCGCGGCGTCGATTGCGGGCGGTTCCCTCCGGTCACGGAAGGCAGAGGGGCACGCGGCGCGTGTAAGGCATGATGAAGAAGCCCCGGACTTTCTTGTGCGGTGACCCGGCGAGAAGCTGCTCGCACTGGACGCGTGTGCCCACGACTCGGGCGCGGATGACCACGTCGTCGCGCATGGGGAAGTTGGGGTCGTAGACCTTGAGGTCGGTGACCCCGGGGGCGGGAGATGCGTGGGCGTAGGCGAGGACCTGGTGATTCTCCCAGATCGCGGCGGAGCGTGGCCCGACGTAGACGAGGCCGAGCACGGTGGGATCCGAGCGCGAGAGCCGGGCGATGGCGCCGCGGAGCTGTGGGAGGGTGAGCTCCTGGGTTCCGGGGATGGAGACGGGGGAGAGCGGGAGGGTGGTGGATGTGTCGGGCATCATGCTCCACGCGAGGAACTGATTGACGAGCGCAAGGCTGGGGAGCGCCAGGGACTCGATCTGGCGCATGAGGAGGTACGCGAAGAGCGGCCCGGTGGAGGGCGGGGTTGTGGCGCTGGGTCTGGGGACGCAGGTCAGGAAGTGGTCCTTGGCGGCGGAGGCCATCCCGCCGCAGAGCCCGAAGGACCCGGCGAGCAATCTGGCGAGGATGGGGCGGGCGGCGGGCGGGATGGAAGAGGAACCGGAGAGCGCCGCGAGGGTGAAGCTGTTCACAAAACGGAAGCCGTGCACGGAGGGGCGGAACGCGGCGGGCGGCGTGCAGGTCGCGGGCGGGCAGGGTGCTGCTGGGGTGGGCGCCGGAGCTGGGGGTGGCGGCGGGGGCGACGCCGCGGTGAGGAAGAACTCTGTGCGCCGGCTGGCGGCGGGGTTGCCCGGGATGGGGTCGAGCTCGCCCCGGCTTTCGATCCGCCAGAGCAGGGAGCGCGAAAGCCCGGGGCGGCGCGCGTCGATCTCGGCGCGGAGCGCCGCGGCGGCGGCGTTGGCGCGACGCAGCCCGAGCGCGGCGTTGGAGGTTTCGGAGCCCACGGCGTCGGTGTGCCCGACGATGCGCACGACGCGGACCGAAGGGGGCGAGGATTGCGAGCGCACGATTCTGTCGGCGAGGCTGGCCACCAGGGGGCCGTGGGCCGGGATGAGCGTGGACTTGTTGAACGCGAAGCTCTGGAGTACGGCGTCGGCGCGGCTCGCGGCCGGGGCGCGGGCGGGTTCGCCCAGGCGGGGGTGTTCATACACAAGCATGGAGGGGCTCCTCGCACGGCTTCGGGGAACATGGGGCGGCGCGCTCGACGTCGCGTCGGTGGATCGGCCCGGAACACGCGGGGCGCTGCGCCAGCACGAGCAGGCGCGTGGGCACCTCGACGGGCGGGACGAGCGTGTCGGCGTCGAGCACGTCCCCGCCGAGGAGCCCCCCCCCGGGCAGCGCGGTGGAGGGTTGTGGGGGCGGGG
>CAZTJZ010000026.1:0-12128 GCA_964614075.1 uncultured Phycisphaeraceae bacterium | reverse complement strand
TGCACGGCGCTGGCGAGCGGGTCGAGGTCGTGGTCGACCACGTCCCGGACGATGAGCCCCGCGCGGTGCATCGCGTTGGAGAGTTCTCGGGGCGTGAGGACGACCTCGCGGTGGCGCTCGATCATCGCGTCGCGGGGGCCGTGCTCGACGACGGTCGTGCGGAGCACACGGGCGCGGGGGTCGTACGAGAGTTGCTGGACGAGCTCTCGCCCGGGCGACCGGACCCGCACGAGTCGGCGGGGGGCGGCGCGGAGCGCGGGCGCGTCGGCGAGCGCGTCGAAGAGCAGGTGCCCGCCGGGGCGGAGGGCCCGCGCGAGGGCGAGCATCGTGGGCGTGAGGTCCTCGTGGCGGGGGATGTGGTTGAGGGCGTCAAAGTTGATCGTGATGAGGTCCACGGGGTGCGGGAGATGGAGGCGGCGCATGTCCTGGCGGAGGAGCGCGACGCCCTCGGCGTGGCGGCGCGCCCGGGCGAGCATGTCGGGGCTGAGGTCGACTCCGAAGACAGGAACACGGAAGCGACGAGCGAGGTAGGAGGCGAAGAGCCCGGTGCCGCAGCCCACGTCGGCGGCGCTGCGGAAGGTCAGGGCGTGGCGCCGGGCGATCGCCTCGAACCTCCGGGCCGTGGCGTGGAACGCGCGCACGCCGAGGGTCCGGTCGTAGACCGCGGCGAGCCCGCGGTAGGGCCTGTGGATGGTGAGCGTGAGCGCGAGCATCGGCGGGACTCACGGGGTTGCGGGGTTCGCGTGGGGCGGGTTGTACTCCCAGTGCCAGGGCTCACGGGCGTAGGGGAAGAATCCAAAGCGAGCGGCGTTGCAGACCAGCCAGTGGTACGCGCGCGTGGCGCGGAGGCGGTCGACGTTCTCCGACTTGTTCGAGATCCCCAGCCAGAGGTCGACGGCCCTTCCGGAGTGGTGGGGGCTGGCGCCGGGCGGGGCGACCCATCGGCGTGCGACGGCGGTCGAGCCGTATTTTCGGAGGGCGCCTTCCCAGAGGTCCTGCTGGTGGCGCACGCTGCGGTAGCCCGAGACGACGGTGAGAAGCTCGGGCGGGATGCCGTCAGCCGCTGCGGCGATGCGCATGGCGAGCAGCGCGAGGAGTGCGTCGCGGTGGAGGGAGACGGAGCGTTTTCCGGGGGCAAGCGCGGCGCGTGGGACCGAGAGAAGTTCCTGGGCCGTTGGTTCGACCGGCCTCAGGATCCGGCGTTCGCTCGCGGTGCAGGTCGCGCCGCCCGGCGGAGATGAGGTGACGTCGTCGGCCAGACTCCAGCCCTGGAGCGAGTGGCGTGCGCGCCGGCGCGGGCGCACGCCGCGAGAGGCGGGAGGTGGACCCGCGTCGTGCGGATCGCTCGGGGCGGTCGGCTCGGCGTCGTCGGTCTCGTAGGTCTCGCCGAGGCGCGAGCATTTGCACGCGCCGCACCCGGGGCAGCCCAACCTTGGTGAGGGTGAGTCCGGGACATCGTGATAGAACGCCATGAGGGATCTCCTGATCAGACTCTGCAGAGCCAGTACATCGCCCAACGATCAACCTGGTCCTCGGCGCCGGTGTGGCCCGCGGCGCGGAGTCCGCGGACGACCCAACCGCGGACCGAAGGATCAAAGAGCGCGGTCGGCGGCGGGCGGGAGTTCCAGAGCTGTTCCGGTGTGGTCTTGCCGGCGAGGCCACGCACCCATCGCGCCACGCGGCGCGCACTCGACCGGCGCTCCCACCAGCCCCGAACTCCGCCGCGCGGGTTGGCGTGCTCGAGCTGAAGGAGCGCCAGGAGCTTCAGCGCCTCGGGCTCGGAGCGGCGCGGTGGGGTGAGCGTGTCATACTCGGGTGGGACGAGCGGCGCGGGCTCCGTCGGTGCGCCGGCCGCGGGAACCGGCGTCACCGAGGCGGGCGATTCGAGCCCCGGCGCGGCGGAGGTGCGCGGTGTTCGGAGGGGTTCCTTGAAGCGTGCCCGCGTGCCCGGTTCGTCGGCCGGGCCCGTGGGATCCCAGAGCAGTTCGAGCCAGAACACCCGGTCGCCCGGCGCGAGCTGGCCCGTGTGCTCGATCTGCGAGACACGCTGGTCGCTGAGCCCCTCGCCCGGATCCAGCCCCAGGAGCACGGCGTCGCTCGCGGTGAAGAGGCGCATGGGTGTTGGCGTGTTGGTGGGGTCGGCGCGCCGGGGCCAGGGGCTGGGGCGCGCGGACTCGAGCGCGTGGAATCGGCAGGCGACGCGGTGGGCCGGGGTGAGGGCGTCGGCGCGGGCGACGGCGTGGCCCGGGAGAAGCCGCCGCGCGTACGCCCACGGGACGATCGCGATGATGCCCCTGGACGACTCGGACGCTGGGGGTGTGGCGTGTGTCGGCGCGTCGATGCGCGGGCGTGTGGCGGGGTCGGAGATCGGTGGGACGTGGGTCATGGCGGCGGCGCTCCGGGTGTTCTACATGGCGGCGTGGATGTGATCGGCGTGGGCGAGCAGGACGCGCTCGGACACCCCAACGTGCGGGCCCAGCTCGCGCGTCCACGGGCCGAAGAGCTGCGGCGGGTATCCGAGAGGCCTGGCCCAACGCCCGTGATCGCGCATCGCCACGTAGAGCTGTCGCCCGAGATTGACTTTGGACTCGAGGTGCTCGGCGCCCCGGCGGCGGGCGTCATGCCAGCGTCCGGCCCAGTACTCG
Source organism: uncultured Phycisphaeraceae bacterium (assembly GCA_964614075.1). GTDB lineage: Bacteria > Planctomycetota > Phycisphaerae > Phycisphaerales > UBA1924. The sequence continues at coordinate 9,483 of CAZTJZ010000026.1, read as the reverse complement.
ATCGATCGACCCGCCACGCCGTAGACATCCGCGGCCCGCCCCTCCTGATGATGCCCGACGATGCCCGGAGCGAAGAAGATCTCGACGGGCGACTCGCGGCAGAACCCGGAGCGGATGGCGAACCGATCGAGCACGCGGGCGAGTTCGCGCGCGAGCGCCGGGGTGACCGTCGAGGCGCACGGCGGGGAGCTGACGCGGTAGGCGAGCCCGTCGGGGACCGGGATGAGCGAGGGATGTTCACGCGTAGCTGTGCTCCGGATAGCAGGAATCCTGGAACCACAGGCGCCCGGTGAGGCGTCCGCCGACGCTGGCGACGCGCGGCTGGCCCGGGGCCTCGAGCCCGCGCACGACGAACTCGAGGCGCGAACGCTCGCGGAGGGGGATGGCGATCCTGAAGCTGCCGTACCCCCACGGGTTGAGGATGTGCGTGAGACTCTGGTACGGGGCGAGGGGGCTTGCGTTCAGGAGGAGCGACCAGCGCAGTTCGGGCGTGGTGATGGCGGAGGGATCGACCGCGAACCGGTCGGTGAACTGGGAGAAGCACTCGAGCACGCCGCAATAGCGCGGGGCGATCTCCACCCGGGCGAGGACAAGGGTCTGGCCGACGGGCGGCGCGGGCGCGATGCTGGCCTCGTCGAAGAAGATGCTGTCGACGGGCGCGGCGCAGCGCACGCACGAGCCCCGGGCATGGCGGGCGGCGAGGGGCGTTGGCGTTCCCTGGGCGTTCATAGGCGACTCCCCTGGGTGCGCACGCGCCGACGGCGGGCCTCGGAGGTGGGCGACCCTGGAGCGCCGAGGACCTTGTAGCCGTGGAGCGCGATGTGCAGCTCGCCGCTCCACCGCGCCTGCTCGGTGATCTGGATGCGGATGGCGGATCGGGGCTCAAAGCGGATGGGGACGGGGAAGACCCGGAAGGGGCGGTCGCCGTCGGCCGAGCCCAGGGCGGCGGTGCTGAGGATCGGCTCGCTCTGAAACTCACGCCCCGAGCCCTGATCGAACATGGCGTAGAGGAATGGCAGCTCGCCCGGCGCGACGTGGACGAGCTCGAAGAGCTGGCGGGCCAGCCCCGCGTCGCCGATGGGATCGTTCCAGTTCGTGTCCGTGAACGCCCTCGTGAACGCGGGGTTGACGCGGACCCCCTCGCGGAGCACGGCCTCGGCGCCGCCGCCATCGCCCGATCCACCCAGGAACCGCGGCGCAATCCGGTCGGCGCCGTCCATGATCTCGCCGAGACGGATGTCGCGGAGCGACCGCTGCGTGATCGAGGCAAGCCCCGGCGCGACCACGGGCTCGAAGGGCGGAGGCGTGAGGGCGGGGATGGCCCCGTACCCGACGGAAACGGCGACGAAGGCGGCCTCGACGCTGACCGAGATCGTGCGTTGGTGGTTGTGCCCGGGGCTCCCCTCGAGCGTGAAGCGGAAGACGTAGTCAAAGGGAATGGTGCGACCCTCGCCGGGCGGCGTGCTCGGCAGGGCGTGGGGATGGGTGAACGCGGTGGTCATGCCGACCTCCCGCGCGGGGCGAGGTGCTTGAAACCCTGGAGCGCGATGTAGAGCTCTCCGCGCCCGCGGACCTCCTCGATGGAGACGCGGAGGGAGGACCTTCCCGGGAGGACCAGGGGCGTGCGCAGCGGCTTGAACGGGCGCACGCCGTCGCCCGACCCAAGCCCGGCGAGGCTGTCGATGGGACGGTTGGACAGCTCGCGTCCGCGTCCGGTGTCGAAGAAGCTGTAGCGGAAGCGGACGAGCTCGGGCCGATTGAGGCGCTCAAAGATCTGATCGATGTACTCCGACCCGACGAGCGGGGCGAACTGCCCGGGTTGATGGAGGGCATTGCGGACCATCCCGGGGCGGATGCGCAGCCCGTCGCGCAGCGCGCTGGGCGGGAGCTGGCCCAGGCGGATCCCCGGGACGCACACGGGCAGGTTTTTGAACGCGAACAGCGCGAGGTTGAGGCGCGCGGCGGCAAGGTTGAAGGGCCCGGGGCTCTGCGGGCTCCCGAGCACCACCACGCCGCGTTCGGCGGGCACGAGCCCGTAGGACACCGCCGTGGCGGCGAAGGCGCCGTCGGTGGCGACCGGGATTTCCTGCTCGTGGCGGAGCCCGGCGTTCCCGGTGAGCGAGAATCGAGCGACGTAGTCGAAGGGGAGCACGCCGGGCGTCATCGTGGGCAGGCTCGGGCCCGCGGCGCACGGGCCCGCGGGGCGGAGATACCCCTGGAGCACGATCGTGAGCCGCCCGCGGACGCCCGGAGTGCGCTCGATCACCTGGACGCGCAGGGTCGTGCGCGGCTCGAAGCTCATCGGGGCCGCGAAGGAACGAAACGGGCGCCGCCCATCGGTGCGTCCCAGCGACGCAAGGTTGTGCACGGGCTGGTCCTGGAGCTCCCGCCCGGTCGCGCTGTCCACGAACGAGACGAGGAACTCATAGTCGGGCGGCTCGGGCACAACCTCGAACGCCTCGTTGAGCGCGACCACCGGGATCGGCGTCTGGACCAGCGGCGCGTCGGGCGGGTACAGCCCGTCACGGTCGGGTTCGAAGAGCAGCGAGACCCGCTCGGGCCTCACGCGGACCCCGCGCAGCCACGCCGACACGGGGATGCGGTCCAGCATCACCAGGCGTGCATCAGCGTGCTGCCCGCCGGCGACATCGGGGGGAATATTAAGGTGGAGCGGCTCGTGCCGCTGATCCTCGAGGGCGTAGCTCACCCCCGTCGCGACGAACACGCCGTCGGCGCCAACATGGATGACTTCCTCTACGATGTTGCCGGGCTCCCCGGTGAGCCTGAGGACCGCGGCGTACTCGAAGGGGACCGGCTCTCCCAGCGGGCGCTGAGTCGGTCGGCGTGGGATCGTTCGCGGGCTCGCGAGTGGCATGGCGGGACCCTCGGCAGGCCGGCGCGCCGGGGCGCTGACCCGTGATCATCAGGACAAAGCGTGCGCGGGCTACTGGACGCCGCGGGTCATGAACCCGTCGAGGACGGTCCAGATGTACAGCGGGCCGTAGATCCGCTGGAGCTCTTTCAGCACGTCGCCGTCGGGGATCTCGATCTCGACGCGGAAGTTCTGCTGTCGGTCGATGAAGATGGGCTCGGCGAAGCGGAAGGTGGCCATGGGAGAGGGCTCGCCGTGCGAGATGGCGTGGCCCTGCTCGGAGTAGGCGCCGGCGCCCGCGGGGAAGAACCAGGTGGGCATCTGGATCATGACCTTCTCCCCGACGTAGAAGGTGGTGACGGTGTTGTAGATGAGCTTGCTGAGGATGGATCCCGAGCCGTTGTTGCGGAAGATCTGCTCGCGGGGGGGGATCTTCTTGGTGTCCTTGACCGACTCCGCGTTGAAGATCATGTACTCGAGGTCGCCCTGGCTCACGGGGATGAACGCGCCCTGATCGGCGAGCTCCTCGCTCTGGTCTTTGGTGAGGTCGTTGCCGTCGAAGGAAAGGGACACGCCCTCCTCGGTGACCTCCAGATAGGTCTCTTTTTCTTCGCTCTTCTTGGCCTCGTTGAGCAGCTCGACCAGGCGGGAGAGGCTGAGGTCAAGGTCGGCGGAGATGACGTTGGCCGGGTTGGACTTCGTCGCCTTCTCGACGTTGCTATTGGTGGAGTTCACGACGAAATCGGCGTCGTCGTCGTCCGTGACGTCGTAGCCGGTATCGCTCCCGAACTCCTCGTCGGGGTAGGCGGGGGGGAGGTCGCTGACGACCACGCGCAGGGCACGGGCCTCAAAGGTGTTGTAGTGGGGGAGGAGCGACGACGACTGGAGGTTGGTGAGGAGCTTGGTCTTGTCCTGCACGTTCACGAAGAACCGCAGCGTGCTGGAGCTCTCGACCTGACGCAGCTGCTTCTCGGGCTCGACGAAGAAGCAGTCGTAGATCGGGAGATGGACCTTCTCGCGGATGCCTTGAACGATCGCCATGACGGAATCTCCTGGGGCGCTCTTCACGAGCGCGGGGGTGTGCGGGGTTCGATGCGCGTCTTCGGGGAACAGAACGACTAGAACAGCGGGCGGAACATGTCGCTGGAGGACGAGGGCGGCGCGACCGTCGGCGGACGCAGCCCTTGGCATTCGGGGCTCACCCGCGGGGGGCTCGTGTACGCCTCGCCAAGCCCGGCGAACTCGCGCGGATCCGCGGTCTCGCCCAGCCCGCGGACGTTGCTGGGCATGGGACAACCAGGGTTCCACGGGCCCGGGTGCTGCTCGCGGACGTACCCCGCGATCCCGTCCGCGTCGCCATAATCCCCCGCGGGCTCGGCGTAGCCATACGTTTCGGGCGCTTCCGCGAGCGCGGGGTCGTGCTCGGCGTAGTCGGCAAACTCCGGCGCCTCGCCGTACCCGTACAGGTCCGGCGCCTCGGCGTATCCGTGCGCGCCCTGGGGCTCGCCCATGGAAGGATCGGGCTCGCCGTAGCCATAGAGCTCGGGCGCTTCGGCGTATTCGCCGTACGCGCCGCCACCCCAGCCCGGGTCGGCGTACCCGCCGAAGCCATACCCGCCATAGCCGTACGCCCCGTAGCCGAACAGCTCCGGCGCCTCGGCGTACCCATACGCGTCCGACGGCTCGCCCAGGTACGGGTCGGGCTCGCCGTACCCGTACAGATCCGGTGCCTCGGCGTAGCCGTAGGGCTCCTGAGGTTCGCCATACCACCCCAGGCCTCCCGGCGAGCCGGGGTGTCCGTACCCGGGAAAAAATCCATATCCATGCATCAGTCGCACTCCTTGTTCGTGCCCGGGAATCCCGGGGTTAACGATCATGACCTCGTCGAATCGCTGGTCGGGCATGGCGCGGGCTCCGATGGCTTGGGCGAGAGTCGGTCGAGGAGTCGAGCTAGCCCTCGATGCCCCGCCGGGTGACGCGGATGGAGTTGCTCAGGATGAAGAGCCTTCGTCCCTGCGGGTCGCTGGCGAGCCTCGCCGGTGAAGACATGAAGTGGATGAACGTGCGCGCCTTGCCCCCGCAGGCGGCGGGCGGGCCCCACTTGTCGGAGCGGTAGATCAGCCCGCGGAGCTCGCCCAGATCGACGAGCACGCGCGGGATCGTCCGCGCCGCACGCCAACGCCGCACCGAATCGCACGCCCGCCCGTGAAAGCGCTCGAACGTCGCGGCGGCACGCCCGATCGCGCGGACGCTGGAGGTCGAGCGGACGTACGCCATGGTCGCGGCTCCGGGTCATGGGCGGGTCTCCGGTGGTTCACCTGTTCAACGGCGACGACGCCGGCGACGACGCCCGCCCGGCACTCCGGGGACTCCCGGCATGCCCGGCATTCCGGGCAACATCTGTCCCGCGTGCTGCGGGACGAGCCCCGCCGGGCCGGGCCAGACCGCGCAGCGCATGTACATCCGATTCGGGCCAAGCCCCGTGTACGGGAGTGACGGGCGCACCCAACCCAAAGGCCAGGGCCGCGGACGGAGCGGGAACGGGAACGGCGGGCGCGGAATCCTGGCCCAGGGCGGTCGGAACGGCGGGGGCGGGACCATGAACGGAGCCTCGCCGTATTCGGGTTCCCCATACTCGGGTTCGCCGTACGAGTCCGGCACTTCGTGGAATCCACCCGATAGGTCTTGCACGATCATGAATTGATCTCCTGGTGAAGAACGGCTTGGGACAATCACACGGCAACGGCGGTGGCGCTACCAGACGCCCGGCGCGCCGGCGTATCCGGGAGGAACGCCGAGCCCGGGCAGCGAGAACCGGCGGCGACGGAACCGACGCGCGGGCATCATCATCGGGCCAGGCACGGGGCTCCACATGGCGGGCATCATGGGGTGCGTGACGGGTGGCATCATGGGCTGCATGAGGGGCTGCGCCACTGGGATTGCAGGTGCGACTCCTGGCATCAGGGACATGGCCATCGACGGTTGAGCGGTGCCCGGCACGAACGCCGTGGGCAGCGGCGTAGCCGCGCGGATCGCGGGCGTGAGGCTCTGGAGCAGCCCCTGCGCCATCGGCATGGCCTGGGACGCGACGTTCCCGACCATCGGGAGCGCCTTGCTCACCATCCCTCCAATCATCGGGATGGCCTTGCTCGCGAGCCCTCCGATCATCGGGATGGCCTTGGCCGCCATCGCGCCCACGGCGGGGGCGAGCGCCGCGGCCTTGGCGGCGATGGCGCCGACGGCGGGCGCCAGCGCGGCGAGAAAGGGCAGCCCGAGCGCGTCGTCGTACGCCTCGCCGTACCCCGCGAATCCCGCGGCGTACGACGACGGGCCGTGCGCGGACCCGGATCCCAGCAGCCCGTCCTCCAGCGCCTCGGCGTAGTCGGCGATCTCGTCGGCATAGCCCGCGAGGTCGTCGGCGTAGTCCGCGAAGTCCTCGGCGTACTCCGCGAAGCTCGACGGGTCCAGCGGGGGCGCGGAGTATCCGCCGGGCCAACCGGAGAGCATGTGGTCGGGCACGTCGAGCAGCCGCCCCGTGGTGTGGTTTCTCACGATCATTGCGTCGTCTCCGGGCACGGCGTTGCGCCGTGGTCCTCAAACACTGGCCAGGTTCGTTTCCACAGGGCCGGGGGCGCCCATCCCATTGGGAACGGAGTCGTGGCGTCGAGCGCCACCCAGCGCCGACCGAGCAAGACCTCCGGGTAGATGTGCGAGTAGGCGTGCGGTCGATCGCGTCGGAACCCCACGAGCGCCAGCCGGACGGGGTGACCGGTCGCGAGGAGCATGGAGCCCAGCAGGATGGTCATGTCGTCGCAGTCCCCCGCGCGCACGGTCAGCAGCCTCCGCGGGGTGTGCAGCGTCTCGAGTCGGACCGGATCGCGTGTGTAGCGCACATGGCGGCGGACCCAGTGGAACAGCCCGGCCGCCTCGGCGCGACGGTCCTTGGCCCGCGCGCCGCACGCGCGGAAGATCGAGATCGCGCACTGGCGCACCCAGAAGTCCCGCGCTCCCGCGCGGATCATCGACGCGATCAGGCGGGCCGTGCGCAGCGTCCCCGGGATCCCCCGGGGCACCCGGACCACGCGGATCCGCGGTCGGGATGGTGAGAACTGTTGTCGGCACGCGTTCGGCTCCACGCTTGGTTGTCCCCGGACCGTCATCCCGCACCGGGCCTTCGCCCCGCGGGCGGGCCGCACTCCACGATGAGCGGCGTGTCGAGCCCGGCGAGCTCGACCACCGCGTACTGCCCGGCCCGCTCCACGCCGTCGCACAAGCCCACGATCCTGCCCTCGAGCACCCGATGCCCGTAGAGCTGTGTCAGCACCTCGCAGCGGTCGGGGTGGACGACGCTGGCGATCTGAAAACGAAAGGGCGCCTCGCTGTCCGATCGTGGCTCCACCGTGCCGCACCTCCGCTCGCTCGAGATGGAGAATGCAATCGGCGTGCCGGGAGCACACGCCGACGGCGAGCCGTGGTGATGGGATATCTACTCGCGCCCGCGCGATCGTTCCGGACAGGGCGTTCCGGGCGGAACGAACGTTCCGGGTTCGCGCGCCGGCGTCGACAGCAGGCCGTGCTTGCGGAGCTTCTGATACACGCATCGCGGCGTGACTCCCAGCACCCTCGCCGCACGCGTCTGATTCCCGTTGGTCCGGCGCAGCACGCCCGAGAGCAGCTCGCGCTCGCGGGCGGCCATCCATCGCGACAGCACGAGATCCGGCTCTTTCGGTTCCCCGAAGGACTCCGGGGCCTGGTTGTCGTGGCCGGTCGATTCGGCAAGGCGTTCGAGCAGCCCCCGCGGCAGATGCCCGAGCATGAGCGGCGCGGTCCCGCCGCTCGAGACCACCGCTTCCAGAATGATCGACCGAAGCTCGCGGGCGTTCCCCGTGAGGGGCAGGAGCTCGAGCGCCTCGATCAGCGCCGGGTCGAGGATCGTCTCGTGTTCGCCGGGGAGCGCGGCCGCGGCGAAGCTCCTGGCCAGCGGCGCGATGTCCTCGCGACGCTCCCGCAGCGGGGGCAGCTCCAGCCGCAGGGTCGCGAGCCGGTGGAGAAGGTCGCCGCGAAAGCGATCCTGCTCGACCATCTGCGCGAGCGGGCGGTTGGTGGCGGCGAGGATCCGGGCGTCGAACGCTCGCGGCTCGTCGCTGCCCAGCGGAGTTACCTGGCGCTCCTGGATCGCCCGGAGCAGCTTGGCCTGCACGCCGGGATCGAGCTCCCCGACCTCGTCGAGGAAGAGCACCCCGCCGTCGGCGGCGAGGAGGGCGCCGCGCCGGTGCTCGGTCGCGCCGGAGAACGCGCCGCGCCGATGTCCGAAGAGCTCGCTCTCGGCGAGCTCCTTGGGGATCGCGGCGGAGTTCAGCGCGACGAACGGGCCGTCCTTGTGCTTGGGATCGCTCGCGTGGAGCAGGCGGGCGACGACCTCCTTGCCCGTGCCCGTCTCGCCCTGGATCAGGACCGGCAGCCCGGGCAGCCGCCCCATCCGCACGGCCCGCGCGAGCACCTCGCGAAGAGCCTCCGACGCGCACACCGCGCCGATCTGCCGCAGCAGCCGGTCCAGATCGTCGGCAAGGCCGGCGCTCTCCGCGTGGAGCGCGATCATCCGTCGAAGTTGCGCACGCAACGCTCCGCGAAAGTCGCTGGAGGTCTCGTCCAGGATCGCCGCCGCTCCCGCCGCGAGCACCGAGCACTTCTGCGTAAGGCTCCAGCGCGACGACCCGCGGGCGACCGCGATCAGGCACGGGCTCATCGCCCTCGCGCCCGCGATCCGCGAAAGCCCGGCGCGTGAAGGCGGCGCGCGCACTGCAAGGATCGCGCCGAGGGGATGAAACGAGCTCTGGTCCCTCGCCCCGACGAGTCGAGCGTTCGGCCAGTCGTCGCGGAGGCACTCCAGGACATCCGGCACGCCAAGGCACAGGATCGTGCCGCCGCGCCCGGGCTCGCCCTCGAGGCACAAGAGACGCGGAACCTCGTCAGACATTGTGCGTTCCTTGTGGAGCGCGGCCCCCGTGCCGCTCTCACAACAAGCGTCCTTGCGTGATCTCGAAGAGCTCTGCGCGCGACACGTCGGTCCGCGGGAGTCTACCAAAGGCACCCTGCGTGCGGGGAGTGCGCGTGTAAAGACACCGCGAGATCGCGCGCGGCATTCCAGAAGATGCGAACAGAATGCGGACCTTGTGTAAATGGCACCGCCGCCGCGAACTTACTCTAGAATGTGCCGCGACGAACGATCTTCGCTCGACCGCGAGCGTCCCACGCGGCAGACGGCCCATGTCGGTTCAGGACACTCACCGCGCTGGTAAGCACTCGATCATCCAGGCACGAGCGACTCGAATCTGTGGAGTCGCTCTCTGTGTCGCCGTGCCTCGAAACGGACCGAAGTTCAAGGAGCGTCCGCTCGGCGTGGCACGGGGTAGAGCACGAGGTCACCCGACGGCGTGGACATGCCCGAGGTCGAGCGCCGCACGAGGTACCGGTTCAGGGAGATCTCGGGCCGGGCGGGCGTGCCGAGGTTGTCGGTGAGGTCGGGCCCGATGCAGTACAGGATCGGCGTGCCGTCGCGCAGCGTGTACCGGAGCATCTGCCCGTCGAATCGGTCGATGGGCGGGCGCGGG
>CAZTJZ010000025.1:0-29795 GCA_964614075.1 uncultured Phycisphaeraceae bacterium | reverse complement strand
ATCAAGCAGGGCTCGATCTCCCTCGCTTTCGAGAGCAACCGCCTCGCGATCCCCGAGGCCAAGTTCCTGGGCATCCGCTCCAAGGACTACAAGGCCTGCGAGCTCGACGACGCCGTCAAGATCGACCTCACCGACAACGACATCAAGCGCGCCACCGAGATCGCCGCCTACCCCTGGTTCGCCGACAACAAGCCCTGGCAGCGGGAGATCGAGGGGCTGCTGAAGAACGGCTTCAAGATGGAGGTCGAGTCGCTCATCACCAAGGACATCTCCTACGTCACCGAGGAGTACGTCCCCCAGCGGCTCAAGGACAAGGACTGGCTGGACTAAGCGAGGCGTGCATCCACCCGCCCGCGATCGGCGAAACAATCGGTTCAACCCCGCAGGAGACCCGGCCATGGCGCCAACAACGACGGCTCAGGCGAAGATCGCGTTCATCACGGGCGGCAACAAGGGCATCGGCCTCGAGACCGCCCGCCAGCTCGGCGCCCAGGGCATCACCGTCCTCCTGGGCGCCCGCGACGCCGCCCGGGGCCGGGAGGCCAGCGAGAAGCTCCGCGCCGAAAGAATCGACGCCCACCCCATCGCCCTCGACGTCACCGACCCGGCGTCCATCGCCCGCGCCCGCGACACCATCGACGCCAAGTTCGCACGCCTGGACATCCTCGTCAACAACGCCGGCGTGTTCCTGGGCGCCTGGAATCTCCCGCCCAGCCGGGCCTCCCTCGCCGACATCCGCAAGACCTTCGACACGAACGTCTTCGGCCTCGTCGAGGTCACTCAGGCCATGCTCCCGCTCCTTCGCAAGAGCCCCGCGGCCCGGATCGTCAACCTCTCGAGCATCCTCGGGTCGCTCGCCGAGCACGGCGATCCCAACTCCTCGATCTACGGGATGCTCACCGTCGGGTACAACATGACCAAGGCCGCCGTGAACATGTTTACCGTCAACCTCGCCCACGAGCTGCGCGACACGCCCATCAAGGTCAACGCCGCGCACCCGGGTTGGGTCAAGACCGACATGGGGGGCGAGGGCGCACCGATGAACGTCGTGGACGGCGCCAAGACGAGCGTCTTCCTCGCGACACTCCCCGCCGACGGGCCCACGGGCGGGTACTTCCACATGAAAGACCGTCTGCGCTGGTAGCTGGGGCTCCATCCGGCCCTCTCGCTCGGTCACTCTCACTCTGTCCGGCGCTCGCGAGACTCCTCCACGGTCATCGCCCAGCGCTCGTGGTCCGCCCATGCCCCCTGGATCTGCAGATACCGCGGCGAGAAACCCTCCCGCCGGAACCCCACGCGACGCGCCAGCGCGATCGACGCCGCGTTCTGCGGCTGGATGTTCGCCTCCACCCGGTGCAGCCGCAGCTCCTCGAACGCGTGCGCCAGCACGAGCCGCAGCGCCCGCGTCATGTACCCGCGGCGCGCGAACGCCCGCCCCACCCAGTACCCCAGGAACGCCTGCTGCAGCGGCCCGCGGATGATCTCGCCCAGCGAGCACTGCCCCACGATCGCGCCATCCTCAACACGGCAGACCAGAAACCGGCGCGTGCGATCGGAATGGGCCGAGGAAAGGTACCGCGCGAACCAGTCCTCGCTGAAGCAGTCGATCGCGGGGTCGGGGTCGCCGTTCGCGTTGGCCGCGAAGGGCTCCCACGATTCGAGAAACCCGCGGGAATCACGACGCAGCGCGAGATACTCGCGCTCGTCCGACGCCCGGGGATGACGCAGGAGCACGACGCCGTCGGAGAGCACGCTCGCGGGGGGCATCCCTACTCCCACTCGATCGTCGCGGGGGGCTTGCTCGAAATGTCGTACACCACCCGGTTCACCCCGCGCACCTCGTTGATGATCCGGCCCGAGACCGACGCCAGCACGTCGTACGGCAGGCGCGCCCAGTCTGCCGACATGAAGTCCTGCGTCTCCACCGCCCGCACCGCCACCACGCTCTCGTACGTCCGCCCGTCCCCCATCACCCCCACGCTCTGCACCGGGAGCAGCACCGCGAAGACCTGGCTCGTCTTGCGGTACAGGTTCGCCGCCGTGATCTCCTCGATCAGGATCTCGTCGCACTCCCGCAGCACGCCCAGCTTTTCCCGCGTCACCTCGCCCAGCACGCGCACCGCGAGCCCCGGGCCCGGGAAGGGATGCCGCCACACCATGTTCACCGGCAGCCCCAGCACCTCGCCCAGCGTGCGCACCTCGTCCTTGAACAGTTCTCGCAATGGCTCGACCAGGCGGAACCCAAGGTCCGCCGGGAGCCCGCCCACGTTGTGGTGCAGCTTGATCCCCGCCGACTGACCGCTGTGCCCGTGCCCGGACTCGATCACGTCCGGGTACAGCGTCCCCTGCGCGAGAAACGAGGCGCCCTTAATCTCTTTCGCCTTCGCCCGGAACACGTCGATGAACCGCTTCCCGATCCGCCGGCGTTTCTCCTGCGGGTCCGTCACGCCCTTGAGGTCCTCCAGAAACTCCTTCTCCGCGTCGGCGACGTGCAGGTCGATGCGGAAGTGATCGCGGAACGTGCTCTGCACATGCTCACGCTCGTTCTTTCGCAGGAGCCCCGTGTCCACGAAGACGCAGTGGAGCTGATCCCCGATCGCCTTGTGCAGGAGCGCCGCCGTCACCGCGGAGTCCACCCCGCCCGAGAGCCCGCAGATCACGTGCCCGTCGCCCACCTGCTCGCGCACACGCCGGGCCTCGCTCTCGGCGAAGTCCGCCATCCGCCACCGCCCCGCGCACCCGCACAGGTCGAGCACGAAGTTGCGGATCAGGTCGCTCCCGTGAGGCGTGTGCGTCACCTCCGGGTGGAACTGCACCCCGAAGAACCGCCGCCCGCCCCGGACCAGCGACACCGCGGCGTTGGGGCACGTGGGCGTCCTCGCCAGCACCCGGAATCCCGCGTCCCCCAGCCCCTCGACCTGATCACCGTGCGACATCCACACGCTCGTGCGCTCGGGCAGCGTCGCGAAGAGCCCCGCGTGATCGACGATGCTCAGGTTCGCCCGGCCGAACTCACGCCGCCCCGCCCCGACCACCCGCCCGCCCATCAGCGAGCACGCCAGCTGCATCCCGTAGCAGATCCCCAGGACCGGAACCCCAAGATCAAAGATCGCGGGATCGCAAGTCGGCGCGCCCTTGTCGTACACGCTCGCCGGCCCGCCCGAGAGGATGATCCCCTTGGGGCTCATCGCGCGCAGCTCCGAGGGCGTGATCCCCGGCGCCACCAGCAGCGAGAACACCCCCGCCTCACGCACCCGCCGCGCGATGAGCTGGGCCGTCTGCCCGCCAAAGTCCAGGATCGGGATGACCTCGCCCTGCACGCCGTCGCCCGCCGGGGTTCGCGTGGACACGCCGGCCCGCGATCCCTCACCACCTGTCGCTCGCTCGGACATCTCTCGCAGCTCCCGAAGGGAAGCGGGAACGATAGCGCGAACGCCCGCCGGAGACCCGGCGAAACGATGACCTGTGCGAAGACCCGCCGCGGCTTCCGGCGTTCGCCACCCGCGCCGACCCGCACACGAGGCTCCGCCCGAGGGGATGTTGCCCGCCCTCCACTCTCCGTATCATCCCCCGTGCATCACGCCCCGCTGCTCCTGCCGCCGCTCTTCCTCCCGCTCTTCCTCGCCGGGTGCATGCCCGACGCCCCGGCGAGCTTCGACTCCCCCGAGCCCGCGGCCCGCAACCGCGCCATCGTCCACGCCGCCGCCGCTCGCGACGAAGACAAGATCCCCGACCTCATCCGGATGCTCGACTCCGATGACCCCCTGACCCGGATGCTGGCCATCCGGACCCTCCAGGACCTCACGGGCGAAACCCGCGGATACGATTATCGTGACCCGCACGAACGGCGCAGGCGTGCCATCGCGGCCTGGCTGGACGACGACGCGGGGAGGCAACCCGGGAACCGGGGCGACCAACCGCCGAAGAACACCCAGGGGACACCACCACCCGTCCCCCACCCATGACCACCAGGCCGGACATCTCCATCGAGCTCTCCAGCAACCCGCTGTACCTGAGCGGCGTCCGCGAGATGATCCACTCCATCGCCAAGCGCCTGGGATTCTCCGACACCAACTGCTGCCAGATCGCCCTCGCCGTCGACGAGGCCCTCTGCAACGTCATGCGTCACGGCTACGAGAAGCGCACCGACGGCCGAATCTGGATCACCCTCGACCCGACCCTCACCTCGCCCAACGGGTCGCCCGGCGCGATCTCGCTCCGCATCGTCATCGAGGACGAGGCCCGCCAGGTCGATCCGTCCACCATCAAGAGCCGAGACCTCGCCGATGTCCGCCCGGGCGGGCTGGGCGTCCACATCATCAAGGAAGTGATGGACCAGGCGCGGTACGAGCGTCGCGAGCACGCCGGCATGCGCCTGACCATGCTCAAGACCCAGACCCTCCCCCCGAAGGGCGAGGGCTGCTGCTGCACCGATCCACCCCAGGCGGGCCCTAAACCCTGCCGCTGACCATGCGTGGGAGAGCACATGCCCGGAGATGCCATCAGAGTCGACATGCTGGAGCGCGAGGGCGCCATCGTCCTCAGCCCCAAGGGTGAGATCGGCTATCAAGAGGCCCCGGGCTTCCGCACCTACATCCGGGCCGCCTACGACAAAAAGCCCGCACGCGTCGTCGCCGATCTCTCCAGCGTCAGCTACATGGGAACCCCCGGCGTCGCCACGCTCGTCGAGGCCCTCCAGATCTCCAAACGCACCCAGACCCCCCTCGTCCTCTGCGGGATGTCCGAACGCGTCCGCGCCATCTTCGAGATCGCACGCCTCCAGACCGTCTTCAAGATCGTCACCGACGTCGACACGGCCATGAAGGCCTAACTCGGAAGGCCTAACTCGGAAGGCCTAGCTCGGCCGCCCGCGCGCTACTCCCCCAGCGCCACACCCCGCCCCGCGATACACTCCGCCGATGCCCGGCGAACCGCCACGCTCCTCCGCTCTCGCCCTTCTCCTCTCCCCCCTCAACTTCGTCGGCGAGCGCGTCCTCTCGCTCCTGGATCACATCGGGAGCGTCTTCTTCATCGTCGCCCAGGCCCTGCGATGGGTCCTCCGCTCCATCGTCGAGCGCCGCACCCGCCTCGGACGCGCCGCGCTCATCGCGCAGATCGTCCGCGTCGGCGTCCGCTCCGTCTTCATCGTCTCCCTCGTCTCGGGGTGCGTCGGGCTCATCCTCGCCTTCCAGCTCGCCCCGCCCCTCGAAGAGTTCGGGCAGAAAGAAGCCGTCGCCAACATCATCGGCGTCGCCGTTCTCCGCGAGCTAGGCCCCCTCATCGGCGCCATCGTCCTCACGGGCTTCGCCGGCGCGTCCATCGCCGCGGAGATCGGCACCATGGTCGTCAGCGAGGAGGTCGAGGCCCTCGAGGCCCACGCCCTCAACCCCGTCCGCTTCCTCGTCGTCCCCCGCGTCATCGCCAGCGTCGTGAGCATGTCCGCGCTCGCGGTCGTCGCCTGCTTCGTCGCCATCGCCGCGTCCTTGTTCATCTCCGTCACCGTCCTCGACATCCCCTACACCACCTACATGGACAACACCCTCCGCCAGGTCAAGCCCGTCGACTTCTACACGGGCGTGGGCAAGGCCACCGTCTTCGGGCTGCTCATCGGGGCCATCGCCTGCACCAACGGGCTCAAGGTCTCGGGCGGGGCGGCGGGCGTGGGCAAAGCAACCACCGGCACCGTCGTCCAGTCGGTGGTCGCCATCGTCATCGCCGACCTCATCTTCACCGCGGTCTTCTACGCTCTCAAGCTCGTCTAGGTGCCCCGAAAGAGGCACCGCAAGACAGCCCGCTAGCGCTCCGGCGGGGGCTCGCCCCCCTCCAGCACCCGGCGCACCATTTCGTCGATCTTGGCGTCGCGCTCCGCCGCCTGCTTGGACACCCGCTCCTTGAGCGCCTCCAGGCGTGCCGCCAGGAGCTCCACCTCGTGGCGCTGCAGCTCCGCCCGGGTGTCGAACTGGGCCGCCATCGCCTCGCGCAGCGCCGCCTTCGCCGCGTCGCGCTTGGGGGCGATCTCCGCCTCGCCGTCGCGTTCGCGCCGCGAGAGCTCGCGGGCCGAACGCGCCGCCGCCATGACCGCGATCCCGCCGCGAAGCTCCGCCGCCTTGAGCTCGAAGAGTTTGGGGTCGCGCTCCTTGAGCGCCATCGCCTCGCGGACGCGCGGCGCGATCCGCCGCAGCATCCGCTCTCGCCCCTCCTCGGGCACACGCTCGACCAGCGCCGCCAGCCCGGGCATGTGCTCGCGCATCGTCGCCATCAGGCGCTCACGCTCTTCAGGAGACTGCGGCCCGCCTTCCATCCCTCGCTCCATAGGCCCGCGCTCCACGGGCCCACGCTCTACGGGCGGCCCGTCCGGCCCGCCACGCTCCGCCCCCGGGCGCTCGCCCCCAGCCCGGCCCTCGGGCCCCTCACCCCGCCCGCGCCGATCCCGCGGACGCTCGCCCATCCGCCCGCGCGGCAGCTCCCCGCCCTCGGGAGCCAGGTCCCGCCGGACCTCCGCGGGGCTCTCCCCCTGGCGCAGACGCTCCAGTGCGCGGGCCAACCGCTCCTTCTCTCGCTCGAGGTCGCTCAGGCGCCGTTCCAATCGCGTCACGATCGCCTCGCGATCTCCACGCGGGCCCGCCTCGCCCTCCGGGCCTCGTTCCATGCGGCGCTCCGCCCCACGCTCCTCCGGAGGCGGCTGAGTCCACGCGACCCCCGCCGTCCCGCAGATCGCGGCCAGCATCCACACCGCACCCCCGCGTCCCAGCCTGATGTTCATGGTGGGCTTCCTTCCGAGATTCATCACAGCGCCTCCATGTCTCTGGTCAGATTGTCCCCGGTCGAGTCGTCCCCGGTGAAATCGTTCCCGATCAGATCCCCCGCGCCGACCCCGCTCCGGACCGCGGTCTCGAGCACGCCGATCTCCCCGAAGAGCGCGTCGATCTCGCCGCTCGTCTCATCGCTCCAGAACCCCGCGATCTCCATGGCGTCCTCGCCCGTCTCGCCCGGGCCAGTGGGCGTCGCCGCCACCGTGCCCGCGGGAGGGGTCCCCCCGCGCACCGCGAGGTACGCGAAGCCCGCCGCGCACAGGATCGCCACGCCCGCCGCCATCCGCACGCCGCGCGATCCGCGCCCCAGCCCGCTCCCCCGGCGCGACGCCTCGACCTCGAACAAGAGCTCCCGCTCCAGATCCCCCGCCCCGCGCGCCAGCACCGGATAGCTCAACCGCGCCACACGCGACTCCAGCCCCGTGTCCGCCTCGCGACGCGCCGCGTCGCCCAGCGCGTCGAGCATCGCGCCCACCCCGGCGACGTCGCCATCCAGCTCCGCACGCGGCTGACCCTTCGCCGCCGCGCCCTCGAACTCGTTCCCACCCCGCTCGCTCATGATTCAGTCCTCCCCCGCTTCGACCCCGCCCACACCCGCACCATCGCGGGCTCGCCCTCTCCGCCCGCCTCACCGCCCAAGAGATCCTTCAGCTTGCGCAGCGCCCGGTGATGCCGGGCCAGGAGCGTCCCAATCGGCTCGTCCATCAGCTCCGCGATCTGCTTGAAACTCATCTGCGCGTGGTGGCGGAGTTCCACCACCTCGCGGTCCGCGTCCGACAGCTCCTCCATCGCCTCGCGCAGTCGCCCCAGCTCGACCTGCGGCGAGGGCTCGCGCGGATCCAGCGACGCCACGCCCTCGCGCAGCTCGCCCCGGGCCATCGACCGCTTCTCACGCCGAACGTGGTCGCGCACCCGGTTCATCGCGACACGAAAGAGCCACGGCTCGAACCGGCCCAGCTCGCGGTACCCGCCCTCGCCCCCGAGCTTGGCGGCCATCGTCGCGAACACGGACTGGGTGATCTCTTCCGCCACGTCGCTGCTCCGGCAACGGCTCTTGGCCAGCGCGAACACCCGCCTGGCATAGAGCCGCACGATCCCCTCCCACGCAACCGCATCCCCCCGCGCCGCCCCGGCGAGGAGCGCGCCCAACTCCTCCCCCGCCCCGGAATTCCCGGGCGACGCGCCGGAAGCGCCGCCTTCCTCGGGACTTGGACCCCCGCCGGGGCTGGCTGAGCGACGCGTCACGTCAGGGGCTCCATCGGTGTGCTTAACGTCCCGCGGGATGGGGTATTGCCGGGCGGGCCGTACCCCGGCGAAACGACACCAGGAAAGGGTACGGTCCGATTCCCTACGCTCTTGAAATGGCCGCAATCGTGTACACCGTCGCCGCGATCCTCCCCGATCAGGGGATGGCCCGAGAATACTCCAAGTGGCTGCTGGAGGGTCACGTCGACGAGGTGGTCAAGGCCGGGGCTCACTCGGCCATGGTCGTGCGGGTGACCGACCCGGCCGCGCCGCTCCGCGTCGAGGCCCGGTACATCTTTCCGAACCGCGAGACGTTCGAGGCGTACGTGCAGCACCATGCACCCGCGCTCCGGGCCGAGGGTCTGCGTCGATTCCCGCCGGCCCGCGGCATCCGCTTCGAACGCCAGGTCGGCGAGGTGCTCTGACCGACCCGCGGAATCTCCTCTGGGCTTGTCGGTCGGGCTGTTCGCAGGGCAGGGCGTGGGGAAGGGCGTCGTCAGGGGGGACTCCGCGTTGCTCCAGGCCTCGTCCCCGCTCAGCACTTCTTGGACCTTACCCTTGCCCGTGGCCCCCCGCCCCCCCACCCCCCCCGCGTCCGACGAGTCGCTGTTCGAGGCGTACCGGTCGGGGGATCGCGGCGCCATCCGAGAACTCATCGAGCGTCACCACGACGACCTGATCCGGTTTTTGACGCGATTGGTGGGCGATCGGGCGGGGGCGGAGGACGTCTTCCAGGAGACGTTCCTGCAGATCCACCTGGTCTCGGGGAGCTTTGACGCGACACGCCGATTTCGCCCGTGGCTTTTCACGATCGCGGCGAACAAAGGGCGCGACTTCCTGCGTAGAAGGCAACGCCGACGCACGCTGGATCTCTCGGCGCCGGTCGGCGGGGGTGGATCGAACCACGACGGGAACGGCGAGCCCGCCCTCCAGTTCATCGATCTGATGGAGGTGGATGTCCCCGCCCCGAGCGTCGGCCTCGATGCGAGCGAAACGAGCCGGCAAGTGCAGAAGGTTCTCGACGACATGCCCCTGCCCCTGCGTGAGATTCTCCTGTTGGCGTACTTCCAGCGTCTGAGCTATGCGCAGATCGCCGAGGATCTTGAGATCCCGCTGGGGACGGTGAAGTCGCGTCTGCACAGCGCCGTCGCGGCGTTCGCGCGCGGGTGGACCCAGCGCACCGGCGAGACCACCAACCCCAGGCGCGGCGAACCCCGCCCACCCCGGGGCGAGGAGAACGCGTCGTGACCGAGCAGAGCCGGCCCAGCACGTGGTCGCTTCGCCGCGAGGACGCGGCGGCGGTCGATGCGATCTTCGAGAATGGGCTCGCGCCCGGGTCGATCCCGAGCCACGAGCGCGAGGTCCGGCTCGTGCAACTCCTCTCGACGCTCGATCACGGGATCGGGTCCGCCGGCGCCCCTGACGCGGGCGATCGCCAGGCGTTGATCGATGTGACGCTGGCGCGGCTGGAGCGTGAGGCCGCCCGGGTGCTCCCGCGTGAGGCGGCGCTCACGCCCATGGACGAGGAGGCGGTCGAGGCGTGGATGCTCGCGGCGCAGGACGGCACGCGCGTTCCCGCGTCGCTGCGGGCGCGGGCGGCGAAGGTCCAGGCCCTGGGCGGGCTCGTGCGCAACATGCCCCACCCGTCCGGGCGCGATCTACTGGTCGAGCGGACGATGCGGCGGCTGAGCACGGCATCACGCGAGCCCGAGACGACCCACGCCATCGCGAGCGGAGGCTCGGGCGGGCTGCGCTGGGCGAACCTGGTCTCGGCGGCGGCGGTCCTGTGCATCGCGACGGCGGTGATCTGGCCCGTGCTCGCGGGTGTCCGGGGCACGACGGGGCGCCTGGCCTGCCGCGGCAACATGATGGACGCCGGGACGGGGTTGGCCCGCTACGCGAGCGACCACGAGGACGCGATCCCCGCGCGGGCGTCGTTCGACGGCGGCGGGGTGTGGTGGGACGTGGGCGTGCCCGGACGCTCCAACTCGCAGAATCTTTTCAGCCTCGTGCGTGAGGGATACTCGGAGATCGGGCGTCTGGCGTGCGGCGGGAACAAGCACGCCGCGTACGAACGCGCGCAGACCACGGGCGAGGACTGGAAGGGCCTGAATCAGGTGTCGTACAGCTACCGCGTGGCGAGCCGACCGACGCTGGTGTCGATGCGGTCGGCGTCGGGGTCGGTGCTGCTGGCGGACCGGTCGCCCGTGGTGCTCCGCGCGGTGCGGGGCGAGTGGATCTACCCGCTGGAGAACTCTCCCAACCACGGGGGCGAGGGGCAGAACGTGCTCCGGGGTGACGGATCGTCGGCGTGGATCGGGAGGCCCGTGGTCTCGCGCCCTGGAGCGCCCGACGACAACATCTGGCTGCCCGAGTCGATCGAGCAGGCGATCCGCCAGGCCCGGGCGGCGATGAGCGGACGGGCGAGCCCGATCAAGGGCTCGGAGCTTCCCGCATCGCGCGAGGACAATCTGCTGGGGCCCTGACTCTGCTCGGTCCTGACTCTGCTCGGTCCTGGCTTCGCCCGGGCCTGATTGTGGCTCTGATCTGGGCCACCTCCGCTCGACCATGAAACCGCCCGGGCGCGGGGTCCGGGCGGTGGGTGCGTGCTGGATCTGTCGCGAAACGCGCCCTCGTGCGGCGGGCTCAGCAGCCGATCTCGTAGCGTGCGAGGAAGTAGAGAAGATCGTCGATCGTGACCCCGCCGTCGGGCAGGGCGAGGCCCGAGCCGTCGTCGATGTCCGCGGCGAGGTTGCCTGCGTCGAACATGACGAGGAAGTAGATGAGGTCGTCGATGGTGACGCCTCCGTCAGGGGTTCCGGCGCCCGAGCCGTCGTCGAGATCGGCGGGGCAGACGCAGGCGAGCTGGGCCCAGTAGCGTGAGTCCGCGCGGCCGGCGTGGAGGAACGACCCGCCCACCTGGAGCTTCCCGCTGTAAGGAAAGAGCGTGAAGATGTACCCGTCGGCGGTCCCGCCCGCGATACTCCAGCCCGATCCGTTCCACTTGTAGACGCGTGAGACGGGCGCGCCCGAGACGATCTGGGAGGTGGCGCAGAAGAGATCGCCGCTGAGTTGCCCGAAGGCGAGGACCTCTTCGACGTTGGGGTTGAGGATGCCGGCGTTTCGGATGGTCCACGCGGTGCCGTTCCAGGAGGCGAGGTTGCGCCCGGAGACTCCGCCCGCGGAATCGAAGCGGCCCCCGGCGAAGAGCTCGCCGTTGTACGAGCTGAGGGCGAAGACCCACCCGCGCCCGGCGCCCATGCGCAGCCCCAGCCCCAGCGGGCTCCACGACGTCCCGTTCCACGCGGCGATGCTGTTGGAGGTCAGGCCCCCCGCGGCGTCGAACTCGCCCGCGGCGATGAGCTGCCCGGAGTGGTTGATCATCGCGCGGACGACGACGAGCGAGGACGCGGAGGTCATGCCGCCGCCCAGGGGCTGCCAGTTCCCGGCGACGAGCTTGGCGACGTTGTTGCAGGCGACGCCGTTGGCGTGCGAGAACATCCCGCCGATGTGGAGGATGGGGAGGCGGTTGATGCCCGAGCCCGTGAACCCGAAGCCGGCGGTGGCGTTGAGCGTGGAGAAGAAGGGGTTGCTGGAGTTCGTAACGCCGTTGGCGACGCCCGACCAGTTGGCGGCGGGCCCGCCCGTGCCGATGGGCCCGGTCCAGGACGCGATGTCGTTGGCGTTGGTGAGGCTCGTGCCGGCGGAGAAGAGCTCTCCCGCGGCGTAGAGGCGCGAGGTGGTGGTCAGGTTCGAGCTCACGAAGAGCGAGTACACGGCGGCGTTGACCACCCCGAGCGACCCGAAGAACCCGTTGCTGGGGTTGTAGGTGAGCAGCCCCATCGCGGCGGAGAAGTCGGGCATCGACTGCTCGAAGGCGCCCCCGACGCTGAGCCCGCTGTAGTTGGCGAAGGCGTAGACCGGGCCGTTGAGGCGCGGGTGGAGGGGTTCCCACTGCCCGTCGTGTCGGCGGGTGATGTTGTTGGCGCTGAGCCCGCCGTTGAAGAACCCGAAGACCCCCCCGGCGTGGACCTCGTTCTCGTAATAGCTGAGCGTGTGGACGGTCTGACCGAGCCCCGGTGAGTTGGAGGAGGCGTCGCGAGACCAGGCCGAGCCGTCGAAGCGGAGCACGGTGTACGTGCCGTCGGTTCCACCGGCGTAGATCTCGAGCCCGATGGGGAGGATGGCGTTGACCTGGAAGCCCTGGAGAGTGAAGTTGGTGATCCCCGTGAACGTCCCGGCGGACCCGCTGGGCGTGTACCGGGCGAGGTTGTTCGCGACGGTGGTGGCGCTCCCGATCCAGGCGAACTTCCCGCCGATGAGCAGGTCCGTGCCCTGGATCTCGAAGCACCTGACGTAGTTGTTCGACGGGTTGATCCCGGCGCCCATGGTCGACCAGCTCCCGGCGCTGGTCCAGAAGGCGATGCCGCTCCGGTTGACCGCGTTGATCTGGGTGAACTGCCCGCCGACATACAGGCGGCCGCCGAAGGACTGGAGCGCGAGGACGTTGCCGTTGGCCCCGCCGTCGACCTCGACCCAGGCCGTGCCGTTGAACTGGGCGATGTGTCGCGTGGTGGTGGCGCCGCTGTGGGTGAAGTGCCCGCCGGCGTAGAGAAGATCCTCGTGCCCCTCGAGGGCGTCGACGTCGCCGTCGAACCCGTTCCCGACCTGGACCCAGGCGTTGGTGGCGGCGTTGAACCTCGCGACGCGGTTGCAGGAGGTGGCGCCCGTCGCGGTGAAGGCGCCGCCCGCGTAGAGCGTCCCGTTCACCACGGCGAGCGCGTTCACGGCGGCGTTGAAGCCCTGGGGCCCGACGACCTGCCACGTTGTGCCGTCCCACATCGCGACGCGGTTGGCGGTGTTGCCCCCGGCGGTGGTGAAAGCTCCGGCGACCACAAGCCGCGGGCGCTTGTACCCCGAGCCGTCGGGATCCCACAGCACCGACGCGAACACGGTGTCGCTCGTCCCGCGGTTGGCGATCTCGGGATAGGGCATCTGCGGCGCGGGCTCGAATCGCGGGACGCAGGGCCCCTGGCCCAGGGCGGGCGCGCCCAGAGCGACAACCGAGATCGCGGCGAGGGTGAGAGTTCTGAGAAATGTCCTGGATGCAAGCATGACCCGCTCCTGTGGTGGCACGACGCCCCGAAACGCAAGGCGCCGTTCGCGATCTCGGGACGCAAGGAATTCGTCGCGAAAAAAAATAATGCGTGCAAGAAACCGGCCCGGGCGGGCAAGTCATGGTGTTCGCACGCAGGAACCCCCGCCCGGAAGGGCGAGACCCCGGCGGAGCGACGGGTTGGCCCGCGGGGCCGACCGGAGAGCCCCCCTTTGAGGAGACGAGACATGAACGCACGCGCGATCACTCTGTTCGCAGGTCTGGCCCTGGCCGCGACCAACGCCTCGGCGGTCAACTACACGATCAACTGGATGCAGATGACCCCAACGCCGATGGGTTCGGCGCCGCCCTTCTCGGGCTCGTACACGCTCCCCGGGATCGGGACGGTGGGGATGACGTACAGCGCCAACACGTTCCTCAACGAGGTGCGGACGCAGACCCCGGCGATCACGAACGGATCCGTGGCTTTCGGGCCCGACACCTACTCCTGGACCAATCACGAGCACCTCGCCCGCGTGAACTCCGCGGGGCCCGGGCCCAATGTTCTTCAGTCGTGGTTCGTCACGTACACCTTCCCCGGCACGGTCCCGGCGGGCACGGTGGTGCTGGGGGTCGCCGGGCTGGGACGGCGCAACCCCACCAACCCCGGCGAGACCGCGTTTGACACCACGAGCACCGCGACGGTGCTGCAGAACGGCACGCTTCTGGGCGATTTCACCAACGGGAACAACTGGGGCGCCACGCAGTTCACGAGCTCGCTGGGCATGTTCAGCATGCAGAACTCGCAGGTGGGCAACGGCGGGGCGGACCCCTGGTGGAACACCGGGCTGGGGATCGTCCGCATCGACGACGCCACCAACTCGCTCACCGTGCGCTTCAACCACACCAGCGGCGACGGGTTCGGGGTGAACATCGGCGTGCTCGTGCCCTCGCCCGGCGCCGCCGCCCTCGCGGGGCTGAGCGGGCTGCTGTGCCTGCGGCGTCGGCGACGCTGACCAAAGGCCACGCCGACGAGCCCGCACCTCCGGCGACACACCGGTTCGATCAACTCGGGGAGTGGTCGGGAACGCCCTCTCTCCGCTTGGTATCCCTCGTGGGTGTCTCATCCGAAACACCCGAACCCGCCCCCAAACCAGGAGACGACCCATGAACGCACGCACGACCGCTCTGCTCGCCGCCCTTTCGGCCCCCGCCCTCGCCGCGCACGGCGCCATCACGGGCGTGACGGGGAGCACCTTCTGGCTCGGCTCCCCGCCCCTGGCGTGCGGGCCCGGGCAGCTCCAGTGGAGCAACGGGTTTGTCAGCGCATGGGACGAGCAGCAGAACCGCCCGCAGACTCTCAGCGTCGACATGACGAACAACCCCGGGACAAGCGGCTCGGCGACCCCCGGCGTGCTCTCGGGCGTCTACGACAGCCACTTCATCCACTTCGAGGGCATCCCGGGCATCGTCAACGCCACGGGGAGCGTGACCTTCAGCAGCACCATCGTCGGGGTGATCTTCACGCCCACCAATCTCGACAACTCCGATGTCCCGTGCGGTTCGCTGGGCACGGTCTATCCCACGACGTACCCCTTCCGCGGGCTCAACTCGACGCCCCAGTCGGCGTTCTCGATCAACGGCAACACGCTGACGTTCAGCCTGTGGGCGATCCAGCCCACGTCGCAGATCGACCAGATCCGCGTGCTGACGATCGCGCCCACGCCGGGCGCCCTCGCGCTCGTCGGGCTGGGCGGGCTGCTCGCGGCGCGCCGGCGACGCTGAACGCCGCGGAGGGATCGAACGCCCCCACGCCTGAACTCCGGATCGGATCTTTCTCCCACTCAGGACAACGGCGACGGAGGAAGCTCCCTCGCCGTTCTTTCTTGTCGGTGCGTCTCGCGCTACTTCGCGGAAGGTGAGGGAGAATCTGCGGGGGCCGCCGCGTCGTGCGGGAGCTTGTCGCGCCGGGCCTTCGCCTTGGCGTCGTAGCCCTGACCGGGGTGGGCCTTGTCCCAGGCTTCGTAGAGCTCGATCAGCGCGTCGCCCGGGCCCTTGCGCCCCGAGTCGTGCCCGGGGCCCAGGGCTTTCTCGACGGCGAGCAGCTCGATCTCGGCCTCGGGGTAGCGTTCGAGGGCCATGAGCGCGTGCGCGAGTTCGAACCGGCAGATGGCCGAGTCCGGAGAACCCGGACCCAGCGTCCGGTCGTACGCCTGTCGCGTCTGACGCAGGACGGGCTCGGCCTGTGCGTGACGCCCCACCCGGCGGAGCGCGAGCCCGAGGTCCCGCATCGATTCGAGCGCCTCGTGGTGCTCGTCGCCCAGGATCTGGCGCCGACGATCGGCGGCGTGCCGAAGGATGTCGATCGCCTCGTCGTAGCGCCCCATGACCTGCAGCACGTGACCCAGGTTCGAGAGCGTCCGGAGCGTGTCGGGGTGATCGTCGCCCTGCAACGCCCGACGCCCGTTGTAGGCCTTCCGCGTGATGGCCTCGGCGTCCTCCAGCTTGTTCTGGTTGCGGAGGGCGATCCCCAGGTTGGCCATCGCGATGTACACGTCCGCGTGGTGCTCGCCGTACAGCTTCGTGAACCCGTCGACCGCGCGTCGGAAGCACTCCTCGGACTCCCGGTGCATGCCCCGCCCCATCAGGAAGAGCCCGAGGTTGCTCACGGCGCTGAGCGTGCGCGGGTCGTCGGGGCCGTGGAGGCGCTCGTGGGCTTCGATCACGTCCTTGCAGAGTCGTTCGGCCTCGGTGAACCGCCCGCGCCGGCGCAGCACGAGGGCGAGGTCGTTCATGGCGTCGACGGCGGCGAGCTCCCCCTCCAACCCGCGCCGACGCTGGCGGACCAGCACGTCGCGGAGCAGATCCTCGGCGCGCTGGAGGCTCCCCACGTCCGCGAGAATCGCCGCGAACTTCGCCTCGGCGTCGAGCGTGGCGGGGTGGGTGTCCCCGAGAAGACGCCGACGGATCTCGACGCTCTCCTCCATGATCGGCGCCGCGCTCTGGAACAACCCCAGGCGGGACATCGTGTCCGCGATGGTGAACAGCAGCCCGGCCCGGACGAGCGGCTGATCCTGGAAGCTCGCCCGCGCGGCGTCGGCGGCGCGGGACAGGACCGCCGAGTCCAGCGTCCGACGCGACACGTCCACGAGATTGGCGTCGCCCACGAGGGCGGCGAGCTGGGCCTGGCGCTGCTCGATCTCGCTCTCCCCGAGCCTGGCCCGCGCCGTCCCGCGCCGGGCGCTGGCGAGGAGATCCTCGCGCAGGCGGCTCGCCATCGCCCGAAGGTCCACGCCGCGGAGCTGGCTGGCCTGAAAATCGGCGACGGCCTGGGTCTCGGCGCGACGCTTCTCGGCGTCGTCGCGGGCGGTGCGGGCCTCCTCGGCGGCGAGGCGCGCTATGTTGCGCTCCCGCGCCGCCACCGCCGCCTGCCACACCGCGACGCCGAAGCCCCCCACCAACGCCGCCACCACCATCCCGGCGGCGAGCACGCCCGCCCGGTGGCGTCGGACGAACGTGCGCACGCGGTACGCCCGGCTGGGCGGGGCGGCCTCGACGGCATGGCCCGAAAGAAACCGCTCGACGTCCGCGGCGAAGTTGCCCGCCGATTCGTACCGGCGCGACCGGTCCTTCTCGAGCGCCCGCAGCACGATCCAGTCCAGCTCGCCGCGCACGAGATCGTTGAGACGCTGGGGCTCGAGGCGGCGGCGTGCGGCGATGGCGGGCAGCATGTCGCGCGCCTTCGACAGCCGCGTGCTGGGCGCCTCGGGCTCAACCTCGCGGATGATGCGCTGCATCTCCGCGAACGCCGCCGAACGCAACGCCGCGGGATCGAAGGGCGTCTGCCCCGTGAGCAGCTCGTAGAGCAGGACACCCAGCGAGTAGACGTCGGTGCGGGTGTCGATGTCCACGCCCCCCGAGGCCTGCTCGGGGCTCATGTACTCGGGCGTCCCGATGAGCTGGCGGAACTCGGTGACGAGCGTCTTCTCCGTGAGGCGGCGCTCCGTCGCCGTGGCGATCCCGAAGTCGATCACGCGCGCCCGGGCCCGGCCGTCCTGCAGGCCCACCAGCACGTTCGTGGGCTTGAGATCGCGGTGGATGATCCCCTTGGCGTGCGCGTGCTGCACCGCCCGGCACACCTGCGCAAAGAGCTCCAGCCGCTCCGTGATGTCCAGCCCGTTCTGGTCGCAGTACCGCGTGATCGGCTCGCCCTTGACCAGCTCCATCACGAAGTAGGGTCGGCCCTCGGGCGTGGCGCCGGCGTCGAGGACCTTGGCGATGTTCGGATGGTCCATCAGCGCCAGCGCCTGGCGCTCGGCCTCGAACCGCGCGATCACCGCCTTGGTGTCCATCCCGAGCTTGATGACCTTGAGCGCCACCTTGCGAGTGACGGGCTTCTCCTGCTCGGCCATGAATACCGAGCCGAACCCACCCTCGCCGATCAACTGCAGCAGCTTGTACGGGCCGATCCGCGTGCCAGCGCCCTCGGTCGCCGCGCTGCCGACCCTGCCGGATTCGATGGTCGGCACTTCCTGCTGGGGCACGATGTTCCCGGTCGGCGCGGCAAGGAATCCTTCATCCTCCGCGGCCGCGATCATCGCCTCCACGCGGCGGCGGAGCGCTTCATTCCCGCGGCATTCGCGATCAAGCAGAATCGACCGATCATTGCCGCGCACTTCGATTGCGAGCTCAAAGATCCTGCGAAGCTCCGCGTGCGCTGGTTCGGTCATGACCATCCCCTGCAAGTGGCCTGTGGAAGGCTCACCATACTCAAAAGCCGCCAGGGCCGGGGCCGCGAAACAGCCCCGGCCCGGCAGCAGCGGAGTCTCGTGTTACTTCGTGATTTCCTTGAACATGCCGTTCCGGACGACCGTGCGCAACTTCGCCTGGTTGGCGATCCACTCCTGGCCCCACGGTTCGCTCATCGCATCCATCATCGCCGCGCGAACCTCGCCAGTCGGGCAGTTGAGCGAGACGAGGTGCGTGTAGTCCGACCGCCCCGACACCACGCGGTAGCAGTTGATCTTGACATCCTTGAGGCCGTGCGCGTCATACAGCGAACGCAGGCCATCGAGCGCCTTCAGGTACGCCGCCTCATCGCTCAGCACGGCCTTGGTGTTGAAGTTGAACGAGGTCGCGTTCCGACCCTCAAAGCGAACGGCCTTCAGCGCTGTTCGGTTTCCCATCTTCCGCACCAGGGCCATTTGCGCCTGGATCTTCTGAAGGCCGGCATCGTTCTCAAACTGCGTTGCGTTGTCCTGCAGCTTCGCGAACGATTCGCCCGTCTGCACCGCGTACACCTTGCCCGAGTCATCTCCCGCCGCCTGGCCGACGAACACCTTCGTGTAGTTCTCAACGTGGATCTTGTCGTAGATCGCCTTGTTCCCCTGGGCGACCCAGTTCGCATAATCCTCGGGCGAGTTGGTCTCGATCTCCGAGATGATGATCGACGGCATCCCCTTCGTCGGTGCTGTCGCCGCGGGCTGCATGGCCGCGGCCGCCAGGAACCCCATGCCCGTCAGCATTCCCACACACGCCACGATTTTCTTCCAGGTCTTCATTTCCGGTCTCCACAGGTGTCACGAACACGGTGCCCGGCCGATCAGCGGCCGCCACACAGCGCCCGCTACACCCGGCCGGACTCGATCGCTTCCTTCAACCAGCCGCGGGCGAACGCCCACAACCGCTTGACCGTCGGGGCCGAAACCCCGAGGGCAGCCGCCGTCTGGTCCACGCTCAGCCCCGCGAAGTAGCGGTACCGGACCACGTCAGCGGCCTCCCTGTCCACGCTCTCCAAGCGTGAGATCGCTTCGTCGAGGATCAGAAATCCGGCGGATTCAGATTCCGATTCCGGATCGGGCAACCCGGTCAGGTTTGCGGCCACCCGACGAGCCTCGATTCCAGTTCCGCCACGCTTGCCGGCGGAGCGCGCCCTCGCGTGGTCCACAAGCACCCGGCGCATGGCCTCCGCGGCCGCGGCATAAAAGTGCGCGCGGTTGGCCCACGGCACTTCACGTGGCCCGACCAGCTTCAAGTATGCCTCGTGCACCAGCGCCGTTGCGGACAGCGTGTGCCCCGAGCGCTCCGCCCTCATCGCCTCCTGCGCCGCGCCGCGCAACTGCGCGTAGACCAGTGGCAGGAGTTCTTTCACCCGCTCGGCACCGCTCCGGCTCTCGTTGAGCAGGATCGTCACACTGTCAGTTTCACCCGCCATGAGCCGAGCTTACCACGTCAGACGCCGCCCCGGACGAACACGCATTGCCGCTGCGGACGCGTCAATCCATGTTCATCCGTGGCGATGTGTTCCGGGTTCCTACTTCGCGTCCGAGTTCCACATGTTCTGAATGGCCTTCCACTCACCCTTCTGCTTCTTCCAGACGCAGAGGTACTTGCCCTTCTCCTGCACCAGCTTTCCATCCGGGCCCTTGAACGAATCCTCGTAGGTGCCAGCCGTGTACCCGAGGTCACCCGCTACTTCCGCGCGCGTCGTCTTCCACGAAATCTTGAAGCTCGGTTCCGACAGATACGCCGCCCAAACCTTCTTTGCCGCGGCCTTGCCCATCGCGATGGGTTCGTTCGGCGGATACGCGTTCGCGTCTTCGGCGTAGAACGCCGCGACCTTGTCCGCATCGCGCGTCGCCGCGGCCTTCGACCAGTCATCGTCAAGCATGGTCAAAACCCTGGCCTCATCATCAGGCCCTGCGAACGCGACCGCGTGTCGGGGTGAGAGCAGAACGCCGAGCGTGCAGATGAATCCCACGAGCGTTCCGATCGACGCGAGAACAAGTGCTTGGTGTTTCATGATCGAACTCCGAATGGAATTGTGGATGTGGGGATGTGGTTGGTTACCCAGATGCCGCCGGGCAGCTGCTACTTCGCAGACTGCTCTTGCTTTGCCTTCCATTCCGCGGCCTGTGAATCGTGGCCTTTGCCGGGCTCGGCTTTGTTCCACCCTTCATACAGCTGCTGAAGGTCGCGAGCCATTCGCTTGGCGATCTCGTGCTTCTCACCGAGCGTGCGAGAGATGATGCCTCGGGCCTCAAGCAGCATCGGCTCGCCTTCCGCGTACCTGCCGAGAGCGCCGAGGCTCGATCCGTACCAGCCGAGGATGAACGCGGTACCTTGGAAGTCTCTCGGGTGCGACTTGCGAGCGCCCTTGAGAGCGCGTTCCAGGTACTTCACAGCCTCGTCATACTTCTTTCGCGAACGATACGAGTTGCCCATGTTGGCGAGGCTGACGATCGTGTCGGGGTGATCCTCTCCCAACGTCCGGATACTGATCTCAATGTCCTTGGCGGCGATCTCATCGGCCAGGTCAAAGAGGCCGAGCTCCTTGTACACGGAGGCTAAGTTGCCGGTGGCGTTGAGCGTTTCTGAGTGCTCCGGCCCCAGGATTCGTGTACGAGCGCGAACGACATCCTCGCCGATCGTGCGGGCCTTGGCCAACCTCGCCCTGTAGCCCTCGGGGTCGGACTGCGCGATCCTCATAGCAGCGCCGTAACATACAAGAGCCAGGTTGCCGCGCATCTCAAGGGTCAAGGGATGTTCGGTTGAGTTCACCCGCCCGGAGATCTCAATCGCCTCTTCATAGAGCTTGATGGATTCATCGAAACGCTCGAGGTCACCGTACAGCAGCGCGAGCGTGTTCATGGCGCTGATGGTTTCGATCCTGTCGCGACCGATCGTCGCGATGCGAGTCTCGAGCAGTTCTCTGGCAAGCGTCAGCGCCTCCTGACGCCGTTCGGTCGTCACGTAGAGTTGAGTCAGGAAGTCGAGAGTCATTACTGTGATTTCGTGCTTGCGCCCGAACAGTTGCTCATGCTTCTTGAGGGCCTTGGTCAGCAGATCCTCAACCTCCGCGAACTGCGCTTTCTTCAGCAGAACCGCGGCCAAACTGTTCAGCGTCTCGCACGTGAAGGCATCATCTTCGCCGAGCGCCCTGCGCGCGAGGATCAGGGCCTCGCGCGTATGGCTTTCCGCCGCGTTGTACTCGCCGAGCCCGTAATAGGTCTTGCCCAGCGTGCCGTGAAGACGGGCGGCGATCAACGGCTTGTCGGTGTATTGACCTGAAAGACTCTTGGCCGCGCGATCGAGAACCGAACGCACCGTGACATCCTTGCCCTGGGCCGACGGATCGGCAGCGCCGAGCATGTTGTCCAGGAAGTTGACCGTCGCCTCAGATTCCTTCAGGCGATCTTCGGCGAGCTCCTTCTGTTTGGCCGCGACCTGTTCCGACGAGATCGCGATCAAACGCTGCTTGTTGGCGTTCAGCAGGCCAATGGTCGTCCCGATGATCCCGAGCACAAGGGCCGCGGCCACCAATCCGCCGGTGACCACCGCGCCCCTGTTCCGGCGAATGAGTTTGCGCAAGCGATAGACCTTGCCCGGCGGCGCCGCGACGACGGCCTCACCCGTGAGGTACCGCTCAATATCAGAAGCAAGGCCGTTCGCCGTTTCGTACCGGCGAGCCCGATCCTTGTCGAGCGCCTTCATTACGATCCAGTCAAGCTCGCCACGGATGACTGTTCCGAGCTTCCGCGGCTCCGTCGCGCGACGGGCCGCAACGCCCGCGATTGTCTCCGTTGATTGGCTGAGCCGAGTGCTGGGCTTGGGCGGCTCGACCTCGCGGATGATGCGCTGGATCTCGCCGAACGCCGCCGATCGCAGGTCGGTCCCCGAGAACGGTGTTGTGCCGGTGAGCAGTTCATACAGCAGCACACCCAGCGAGTAGACGTCCGTGCGAGTATCTATGTCGAGCGAGCCCTCAGCCTGCTCGGGGCTCATGTACTCAGGCGTTCCGATGAGCTGCTTGTGCTCGGTGAAGAGCGTCTTCTCGGTCAGCTTTGAGGCCGTAGCTTTGGCGATGCCAAAGTCGATGATCTTGGCTGCGGGACGTCCGTCCTGAGTCGAGACGAGAACGTTGCTCGGCTTGATATCGCGGTGGATGATGCCCTTCTGGTGCGCGTGCTGTACGGCGAGGCACACCTGTGCGAACAGGTTGAGACGCTCACGGATTCCCAGGTTGTGTTTGTCGCAGTAGTCCGTGACCGGGTCACCCTTCACGAGTTCCATCACGAAGTACGGACGCCCTGTTTCGGTCGCGCCCGCATCGAGCACTTTGGCGATGTTCGGATGGTCCATCAGGGCCAGCGCCTGCCGCTCTTGCTCGAAGCGGGCGACGACGGCCTTGGTGTCCATGCCAAGCTTTATGATCTTGATCGCGACCTTGCGGGTCACGGGCGATGTCTGTTCTGCGAGGAACACGGAACCAAACCCGCCCTCGCCGATCGCCTGGAGCAGCTTGTACGGCCCGATCCGCGTGCCAGGACCCTCGCGGAACCTGTCGGCGATCGTTGCCGCCGCGCGGGCGCCATCGCCGGTCTGTACTTGCGTCGCTCCCTGGGTCAGCAGAAGAGACTCCACTTCGCGCCTCAGTTCCGCATCTCCCGCGCACTCGCGTTCGATGATCGCGTTTCGCTCCGCTCCTTGCGCATCAGAAGCAAGAGCGAACACCTGCTTGATACGATCCCAACGAGCATCAGACATGGAAAGCACCTATCACGATCACACAGAAAGCGCGAGACGGATGATCAATCGCGTGCTCTGAGTTCACGCTCAAGCCACGCACGGGCGAACGCCCAGTCCTCCTTGACGGTGCGCTCGGAGACACTCATCGCCAGCGCAGTGGCCTGGATCGTCAGTCCGGCGTAATACCGGAGCCGCACGACTTGCGCTGCGCGGGCATCTCGCTCCTCCAAGCGAGACATCGCCTCGTCGAGGGCGACGAAATCCACAGAATCTTCTGAACCGCCCGTGCTGATTGTGGCCCCCTGATCCAGGTCCACCTGGTGAACACCGCCTCCGTGCTTCACCCGGGCCTTGCCCCGCGCGTGGTCAAGCAGGATCTGCCGCATCGCCTGGGCGGCCGCGGCATAGAAGTGGGCGCGGTTGGCCCACGGAAGTTCACGTGGCCCGACCAGCTTCAGATACGCCTCGTGTACCAGGGCGGTCGCGCTCAATGTGTGGTTTGAGCGTTCTTTGACCATCGCATTCTGCGCGGCCGCCCGAAGCTGCGCGTAGACGAATGGCGCCAGGTCTTCGGCGGCGCCGGCCTGCAAGAGCCGCGTCACTCCATCGGAATGCGATCCCCCATCAGACATGCGTGCAGAATACCCAGAGAACCGGGCTGAGGCGTTGGCGAGGGTATCCTTGCCGGACTAGGAGTTGTGCAATGTCTGACCATCGTTTCGCGACCAACTGCATTCACGCCGGCCAATCTCCCGACCCTTCCACCGGTGCGATCATGACGCCGGTGTACATGACCTCGACCTTCGTGCAGTCGAGCCCCGGCGTGTTCAAAGATGGATACGACTACGCACGCTCGAAGAACCCCACCCGCACAGCGCTCGAGAACAACCTGGCGACTCTCGAGGGCGCGAAGCACGGGATGTCGTTCTCCAGCGGCCTTGGCGCGATGGACTGCGTGCTCCACCTCCTGAAGTCCGGCGATCACGTGCTGCTTTCGGACGACGTCTACGGCGGCTCGTTCCGCATTCTCGACAAGATCTTCAAGCACCAGGGCATCACCTGTACGCGCGTGGACATGACCAACCACGGGGCGGTGAAGGCGGCGGTGACGCCCAAGACGCGGATCGTCTGGCTCGAGACTCCGAGCAACCCGATGCTGAAAGTGATCGACATTGGGGCGATGGTCTCTGTAGTGAAGTCGCTGCCGGGCGCCGGAGCATCGGGCGGAACGTTTGATCCGGCGAACATCACGCTGCACCGACCGATCCTCGTCGTCGATAACACGTTTGCTTCGCCATATCTTCAGAACCCGCTGTCGCAAGGCGCGGATGTCGTGCTGCACTCATGCACGAAGTACATCGGCGGCCACTCGGATGTGGTGGGGGGCGCGCTGATGACCAGCGATGATGCGGTCGCGCAGCGGCTGAGATTTGTACAGAACGCCGCCGGAGCCGTGCCGGGACCGATGGATTGCTTCCTGCTCCTGCGCTCGACCAAGACCCTGCACGTGCGCGTGCAGCGTCACTGCGAGAACGCGATGAAGATCGCGACGTGGCTGAGCAAGCACGCGAAAGTTGAGAAAGTGATCTACCCCGGCTTGCCATCACACCCGCAGCACGAACTTGCGAAGAGGCAGATGCGGGGTTTTGGCGGCATGATTTCGGTGGTCGTCAAAGGCGGCATGGATGCATCGCGCCGGATGCTGGAAAAGGTTCATCTCTTCTCGCTCGCTGAATCGCTCGGCGGTGTTGAGTCGCTCATCGAGCATCCGGCGATCATGACGCACGCCAGCATCCCGCGCGAGGCCCGCGAAGCCCTGGGCATTGTGGATGGGTTTGTGCGGCTGTCCGTGGGAATCGAGGATGCGGATGACCTGATCGCCGATCTCGACCGATCACTGCAGTAGCCAACGATTCAGACGCTCGAAGCGTCTTGCCGCCAGCGCTCGGGTACGCCAAGAAGAGAAAGTGCCCAGGAGAGGATTTGAACCTCCATGCCCTTGCGGGCGCTACCACCTCAAGGTAGTGCGTCTGCCAATTTCGCCACCTGGGCAGGTGCCACGAGCAGGTCGTGGGGCCAACAGTATGCCACTCAAACGGGCGCGGCATCATGATGCGAACATGGAACCAATCAGGCGAGGGTGTCCGCCGGGTTTTGCCTCGGCTTCATGGTCTGCGGCGAACGTCACTCCTAACGTTGGCGACTCGTGAACACCACCTCCCAACGGAACCCGGCCGCGGTGACTTCAGCCATTCTTCCGCTTCTGCAGCAGGTCAAGTCGCTTGCCGATGGGGCAGGGGTCTTTGGGCCCAGCGAGATTCGGGGCGAGATGCTGGTGTGCCGCGCGAAAAATGCCGCCGCGCCGGCTTCTTATCGCGTGTTCATGGAAAAAGGAAAGGTGTGGGTCAGTCTGGTCATGGCCGATCGCTGGCTCAGCGAATCGATCGAAACCGACCTGTTGCACACGGGCGACAAGGTCAACGAGCTGATTGAAGAAGAAGTGATGGAGCAGGGACTGCCCGCGACCGGACTTCCGGTCGAGCACTTCCGTTCCGATGACCTGCTGTTCACCTTCAGATCGCCGCTGCCCGCGACCGACGCCGCGCGGGTGTCCAAGTTTCTGTTCGCGTATGAGTCTTGCTTCCGGAACCTGGGTGATATGAACGAGGCTGAAGACGATTGAGGAGCCTCCCATGCTGAGATACGCCCTCATCTTTCTGGTGGTCGCCCTGATCGCCGCTTTCATCAAACTTGGAACGGTCGTGGGCTGCACGGTTGAATTCGCGAGGATTCTGTTCGGTGTGTCGATAAATCTGTTTTTGATCATCCCGATCATGCACTTGGCAAAGGGTGGAACGCTACTCATCTGACAAGTGCGGCGCGAAGGAGTGCAGCCGCACAGGCCTTTTATGGAAAGTGGAAGTCGCACGATGCGGATTCTGATGCTCGGGTGGGAGTTTCCACCATTCATCGCGGGCGGCCTGGGGGTCGCTTGCTATGGCTTGACCAAGGCTCTTGATCGCAAAGGGCACGAGGTTCTGTTCATTCTCCCGCGACCGGTCGATCGATCGCACAGTTCGCACATCCGACTGCTCAGCCCGGATGCCGCCCGCGGCCCGCTGCGCCTTCCAAAGCGTGGAGCGAAGGCTTCTGCCAAACGCGCTCGAGACTTCGACCCCGACTACACCACGACAGAGTTCGAGCACGCTGTTTTCAAGGGTGTTCACGCCTCGTTCTCGAGTCCGTACCCGATCTTCAACACGTCCGAAGATCCCGCCATCGCGGCTGCGCAGCGAGAGAGTTCCGCCCTGGAAGACGCTGAGGAATCCGTTCAGCCTCCGATTCCGATCGGCGCGGTCCAGAAGGGCGGCGGACACTACTCGGGAGACCTCGTCGGCGATGCCGATCGGTACGCCCGCCTCGTCGTAGCGCTCGCCCGTCACGAACGCTTCGATGTCATTCACGCGCACGACTGGCTGACGTATCCCGCGGGTATCGCGATTGCGAACGTTTCGGGAAAGCCGCTCGTCGTGCACGTTCACTCGACCGAGTTCGATCGTTCGGGCGACAATATTCACCAGCAGTTGTACGACATCGAACGCCGCGGCATGCACCTGGCCGATCGCGTGGTCGCGGTTTCGGCGTACACCAAGTCGATCTGCGAGCAGCGTTACGGTGTGCCGGCATCCAAGGTCGATGTGGTTTACAACGGCATCGATCGAGATTCCGATCAGCCCGCCCCCGGCCTGCAGATCGATTCGAAGGACAAGATCGTGCTCTTCCTCGGGCGAATCACGATGCAGAAGGGGCCGGAATACTTCATCGCCGCGGCCAAACGCGTGCTGGAAAAGATCCAGAACGTGAAGTTCGTCGTCGCCGGGTCGGGCGACATGACAGCACGCATGATCGAGCTTGCGGCGCAGATGGGCATCGGCAGCAAGGTGCTGTTCACGGGGTTCCTCCGCGGCCGCGATGTGGAGCGCGTGTTCAGCATGGCGGATTGCTACGTCATGCCGAGCGTGTCCGAACCATTCGGCATTTCGGCGCTTGAGGCCATCCACCACGATGTGCCGGTGATCTTGTCCAAGCAATCGGGCGTTTCAGAGGTGCTGACCCACGTGCTGAAGGTGGACTTCTGGGATACCGACGAAATGGCCAACAAGATCGTGGCCGTGCTCCGTCACCCGCCGCTTTCGCAGACGCTGCGTCATCACGGGACATTCGAGCTGCGCTGGCTCACATGGGATGGCGCGGCAGAAAAATGCGTAAAGACGTACGGGCGCGCCATCGCAGATCACACGAGCGTGCAACGCGCCTGAAGGTTTCTGACTTGAAACAGATCAGCTGCCGCCGACGGTCGTGCCGGCCTTCGGGGGTTCCGCGGCCTTCTTCTGGTATTCCTGCGCCTGCTTCTGCTCTTCGGCGGTGCGCTCAACAGGCTTGATCTTCTGCTCAAAGGGACTTGGGATCACCCCAAAGTTCATCGCCAGAAGGACGCCCGCGACCACGAAAATGACGCCCGCGATGGCGATCTTGATGGTGGCGGGGTTGCTCCCGCCTGACTTTGAACCAGACTTGGGCTTCTTGCTGGAGCTCGCGGATTCCATCGAATCATCAACAAGCGAGCGGCGGTTGTGTTGCGACATGGCAAGACTCCGAGTAAGCGAATGAGACAATCCTAGCCACGGAACTCAGCCAACATCCCGCTTCTGGAAGAGCAGGACTCCAAGAGCCAGAAAGGCGATGATCTGCAGGAACGCATACACCATGACCAGCCCCATGTGTGAGAATGGGATGAGTTGGTTCTGTGAGATGGCGTCCACCAGCCAGAAGTAATGCAGGTTCAGCACACCACCCCACAGGATCAGGGCCGGAGCGCTGATGCTGGTGGGCTTTGCAAATACAAAGTCTCCGACTTGGGGCGGCCGTTCTGACTTGAAAGAGCCAGCGCCCAGCCGCTTGACGGTCAGTTTCGGTCCTGAAATCTGCGTGATCACAAGCGAGGGCGAGACCTCGGTACTCAGGGCGTCGTGCCCGGCATCGCCCTTGAAGCGGGGGAAGTCCTGCGTGAGCATCGGGAACCCGCTGGGCGTGGTGCTGTAGAAGAACGAGTCTCCGGTTTTGATCGGGATTCGTGCCGCGCCCTCGATTTTGATCGAGTAAGAGTTCCCCGGCGCCCAGGATGTGTCGGTCTGGTCGGAACTGGTTTCCTCGACAATGCCGACAAGGTCATTGGAGAAGACGTGCCGTCCGATCAGGAAGTTGCTCAGGAGCCCGAAGGCAAACGTGCCGACGCAGACGGTGATCGTCATCACCTGACCGAGCCGCGTGGAAACGGCAGTCGCGATCGCCGCGAGGACGAACAAGGCGAGAGACATGGCGATGCAGGCAAACAGAATTTGTGGCTTGATGTCCGTGACGATGGGCTGCCAGCCCCATTTCTTGCTCACCAGCAGCACGCCGATGTAAGCCAAAAACATCCCGGGAGCGAGCACCAGCATGCAGGTCTGCGAGAAGTACCAGCCGTAGAAGAAGTTGCACCACACGGCAACGGCGAGGGCGATGCCGATGGCGAGAAATGAAAAGAGCAGAACAGGGCCATCCGGATCGTCCGCCGCGGTGCTCATGACACCGTGACGCAGGCCCATGAGGAGGAACAGGATCATGGGTACCAGCGCAAGGGCGAGCGATCCGGCGACCCCGAGGTACTTGCCGAGCACCAGGTTCGGGCGGGCGATCGGCTTGGACACGACCGTCAAAACGGTTCGGTTCTCGATTTCGCGAGAAATGACCGCCGTCGCGGTCAGCGCGGCCAGAATCGTCCCGCAGACAAAGACCGTGGCCAGGCCGATGTCAAAGAGAAGCTTGTTGTCGCCCGAGACCTCTCCCGATTCCGTGTAGCCCAGCGAAAACCCGGTGCTCCAGGTGTTGAAGAACTGCAGGATTCCGCACAGCATCACGATCACGAAGAACACCGGCTGTCGGATGCTCTCCACGAAGGTGTTGCGGGCGATGGTGAGGATCTGGAGCATGGTGGGGCGAGTGATACCGGTGAGAATGTGGGCAAGAAGACCGGCACGAACTGCCGGTGAAATTTTCCAAAGGGCCGACGAACATACGCCCCCGTGGCCCGTACTTCAACGTGCGACCGGGGTCTCCGGTTCGCTTGGCCTGCGCGGAATTCGGGCCAGGGTGCGATCTTCGGAAGAGAGAGCGGCCGGAACGGTGGGGACCCGGGCCGGTGGACAGAGGCGGGCCTACCCGCCACAATAGTCCCCCCTTGGCGGGTTGTGCGGAGGCGCGGCCCGCGGCATGGAGTGGTGGGTGTCGTGCGCGGGTCTTGCGCGTGACGGTGGGCGCGGAGCGTCCGGGACAGACTTGGTCGGCCGAGCGTTGGGACCTTGCATGAAAGCGGACTATCTCAGTTACCAGCGTGCGACGAGCAGAAGCCTTCTGGGCCTCGCCATCAATCTGGCGCTCGGCCTGCTGCTGTTGCTGTACGGACTGTTCTCCCGGGACCACGCCGCCGTTACGGCCGGCATGTTCATCCTGCTCGGGGTGCCAGTCTGGTTGTGCCTTGCGGTCGTCTTCGATCAGCACCGGCGCGAAAGGATTGAGGCCATCGAGGCCGAAGCGTTCGCGGCATCCGATGCCGCGGCGTCTTCCGCGTTTGAGCAGCAGGGAGATGAACTCCGCGTCGCGGCCAAGCGGCTGAAAATGATGTACAAGGTGCTAATCCCGGGCATGAGCCTGGCGGTCGGCGCCCTCATGATCGGCCTCGGCATCTGGCGGTTTGTTTCCGGCGAGAAGCTGATTTCAACGTGGGAATCGCCCCGCATCCGCGGCTGGTCGATCGCGTTTGGTCTTGCGGTTGCGTTCGTGGGGTTCCTCTTCGCCCGCTACATCTCGGGCATGGCCAAGCAGAAGGTGTGGACCAACCTTCGCGCGGGAGCGGGCTTTGCCGTCGGCGCGGCTCTGATGGGTCTTTCGATCGCGACCGGTCAGTTCATTGACATCGTCGGACCCGACGTTGTTCTGCGCTACCTGATGCTGGCGTTCCCGGTGATGATGGTGGCACTCGGGGCCGAGGTGTACCTGAACTTCGTCCTCGATCT
>CAZTJZ010000024.1:0-29910 GCA_964614075.1 uncultured Phycisphaeraceae bacterium | reverse complement strand
GTCGGCGGCGTCGCTGCGGCGGGCTCCAGCGGTCGCCGGTGGGAAGAAAAAACGGCGGGCCCTTCCGGACCCGCCGCCTTGGTTTTTGAGACCAGCTTCAGATCACGCGTGCTCAGGGCACGCCGTGACGA
Source organism: uncultured Phycisphaeraceae bacterium (assembly GCA_964614075.1). Taxonomy (GTDB): domain Bacteria; phylum Planctomycetota; class Phycisphaerae; order Phycisphaerales; family UBA1924. Next base: position 29,779 of record CAZTJZ010000024.1, on the reverse strand, counting down.
GCGTTATGGAGCGATGTAGTTGACCTGCTCGTCGTTGCGGACCATCTTGGTCTGGTCGGACGTGGTCTCGGTGCGGATCAGGAGGACGCCCTCCTTGCTGCCCTTGACCATGATGTCAAACTTCTTCTCTTCGCCGACCTTCAGGGTGCCGACGTTCCAGGTGAACTTCCCGCCCGCGCCCTGCGCGCCGCCCGGCCAGGTGGTCGAGCTGTAGTCGAGACCCGCGTCGAAGTCCGCGGCGACCTTGACGTTGGTGAGGTCGATGTGGCCCTGGTTGCGAACCTTGTAGTGGAAGGTGTGGGTCTCGCCGATCTGGACCACGCCCGTGTCGTCGTCGATGCCCGTCCCGATGTCCGGCACGCCGAAGACGTCGACCTTGCAGTCGGCCTTGACGGTCTCGGAGCAGGAGCACATGGCGGTAGCGGTCACGGGGAAGCTGCCGCCCGTGTTGCTGGTGCGGTAGGTGGCGACGAGGGTCTTGGTCTCGCCGGGGTTGAGACGCCCGATGTTCCAGCTGGGCCCGCCGGCGGTGTTGCCGCCGCCGTTGTCGGCGGAGACGAACGCGAGGCCCTGCGGGTTGGTGCTGCTGACGCGGAGGTCGTTGCACACGCCGTCACCGTTGTTCTTGACGGTGAACGTGTAGGCGACGTTGCGCCCCATGCGGACGGCGCCCTGGGGGCACGCCGCGGCGATGGAGATGTTGGGCTGCTTGACGACGTGGGTGACGGTGTTCGACTCCACGCTCATCCCGCCGTCGGCGACGGCCTGGGCCTTGTTCGTGTAGCTGCCTGACTTGGCGCTCTTGACGGTGTAGGACCGCTTGGCGGTCTGGCCGGCGCCGAGGGTGCCCACGGCGTCGTCGATCGAGGCCCCGCCGCTCGCGAGCGTGGTGCCCGCGGGGAGCGCGTCCTTGATGCGGACGTTGTCCGCCGTGCCCGTCCCCGTGTTCTTCACCTCGATGGTGTAGGTGAAGGTGTCGCAGGGCGTGCCCTCGGCGGGGGCGACGGTCTTGGTGATCGCCAGCGCGGGCTGGACGACGTTGGTCATCGCGCACAGGCTGTTGTTGTAGTTCGCCGCGAGGCAGTTCCCGCTCGTGCCCGAGCCCGGGGCGGCGGCGGTGACGGTGATCGTCGAGCTCTTGCCCGGGCCGAGGTCGCCCAGCATCCACGCGCCGCCGTCGGCGGTCTTGGTCCACATCGGGTTGGCGCTCTTGACGTTGAGGTTCTTGAACTGCTCGGCGGAGACCATCACGTTCTGGAGCGTGCCGTTGGTCAGGTTCTTCGCCTCGATGGTGTAGGTGAAGTCCTGGCCCTGGCGGACCTCGCGCGGCATGGTCTGGGTGACCAGGAGCCCGCTCGAGCGCTCATCGCCCGTGGGGAAGGCCATCTTGGCAACGTTCGTCGGCCCGGAGACCGTCGGAGCGGCGACCGCGGCGCTCACGGGCGCGGCGGGCTTGCTCTCAACCGGCTTGGCGGCGGTGGTCGCCGCGGGCTTGGGAGCCTCGGCGGGCTTAGCCGCGACGGGCTTGGGGGCCTCGGCGGGCTTGGCCGCAGCCACCGGGGCGGCGGGCTTGGCGGTCGTGCCGCTCGCCGCGGCCTTGGCGCGGGCGGAGTTCGCCCCGTCCGGGCCGCTGGTGTAGCTCATGTCGGTCTGAGTCTTGGGCGTGCCCGACTCGTACCGCGTGGTGGAAGAACAACCCGCCGCCGCCGCGAGCACCGCCGCCGTCAAGGCGAGTGTGCCCACCAGTTTCCGACCCTTGCTGCTCATGCTTCTGCTCCTGTACCCGTTTCTCGAAAGAGTGAGTGGAGACGCTGGAACCCATGCACCGCGCCGTGGCCACCCACCGCCCCCGGCCGTGACACATATTGAGACTGCGAAACGCACGCGCGAGCGTGCAACCCACGGAAATGAACACCACCGTTGCCCCACCGTCGCTCTGAATCCGTTCCGCGGACGAAGCCCGCGTCGCGACGCTTTGCGGCCATGAGCCGCGCAATTCCTGCCCTGGACTGGACTTGTCGTCCGAATCCCACACAGGGGGGTAGTAGCGTAACCGATCCGCGGGTGCAGTCAAGCCGGGGGCGAGCCGCGGGCGCTCCCAACGCGAGTCTCCCGCGTTCGGTGGCTCGTGCGCAAGAGGCCACCCCGCGGTCCCCGGATCTGCCGAGCCAGAATGCACTTCTTGTAAGCCCTTGCGATGAGGGACGCTGAAGCCTGCCCGTGTTCGTGCCGAAACATCGAGCGATTGGCCCCGATCGGCGGGTCTCCGATTTGTTTGCAAACGAAGACCGAACCCTGGGTGTTTCGCCCTATTCCTTTGCGGAGTCTGAAATGAACTTCATCGCGAACCTGTCCGTCGGCAAGAAGCTCACGCTCCTGGCCGGGATCTCCATGCTCGGCCTGGCGGGCTTTCTGGCGGTCGGGTACTCGACGCTGGTGAAGGTGGAGATCGGCGGCCCGATCTACGACGACATCGTCGAGCACAAGGACCTGATCGCGGACATCCTGCCCCCGCCGCACTACATCCTCGAGACGCACCTGGTGGCGTACCAGCTCCGGGACGAGAAGAGCCCGGCGAAGCAGTCGGCGCTCGCGGAGCGGATCGCGACGCTCAAGGGCGAGTTCGAGACGCGTCACGAGCACTGGAAGACGCACATCGAGGAGGACGAGATCAAGCGGGCGCTGCTCGTCGACGCCACCGAACCGGCGGAGGAGTACTTCCGCCTCTGCGAGCACGAGTTCATCCCGTCGGTGCGCAAGGGCGACGCGGCCCAGGCGGCCAAGCTCCTCGCGGGGCCCATGACCGAGGCGTTCGAGAAGCACCGCGAGGCGATCAATACGACGGTGGAGATGGCCAACAAGGCCAACACGACGACCGAGGAGCACGCCCGCGCGGTCGTGCACCAGGGTTTGATGCTCCTGGGCGGGCTGGGCGCGGCGCTGATCGTGGCGACGCTGGGCGCGTCGCTGGTCATCGGGCGCGGGCTGTCGAGTTCGATCGGGAAGCTCCTCGCGGGCGTGAACCGCCTGGCGCAGGGCGATTTCACGACGACGATCGAGATCGACCAGAAGGACGAGGTCGGGAAGCTCGCCGCGGGGTTCACCACGGCGATCACGAGCATGCGCGGCGTGATGAAGGACGTGACGAGCGCGGCGACGCAGGTCGCGGGCGCCGCCGCCGAGATCGCCGCGTCGTCCGAGGAGATGGCCGCGGGGCTCCACAAGCAGGAGGATCAGACCACGCAGGTGTCGGCGGCGGTGGAAGAGATGTCGTGCAGCGTGACGGAAGTGGCGAAGAAGAGCTCCGACGCCGCCCAGGCCGCCAGCCAGGCGGGGGCGCAGGCGACCCAGGGGCGCGAGGTCGTCGAGTCGACGATCCACGAGATGAAGTCGATCTCCGAGGGCGTGTCGCAGTCGGCGGCGACGGTCTCGGAGCTGGGGCGCCGCAGCGAGCAGATCGGGCAGATCATCGGGGTCATCAACGACATCGCGGACCAGACCAACCTCCTCGCGCTGAACGCGGCGATCGAGGCGGCACGGGCGGGCGAGCACGGGCGCGGGTTCGCGGTCGTCGCCGACGAGGTGCGCAAGCTCGCCGAGCGGACCACCAAGGCGACCGAGGAGGTCTCGAGCAGCATCCGCGAGATCCAGCGTGAGACGGGGGTCGCGGTGACGAACATCAAGTCGGGCACGGACCGCGTGACGCGGGGCGTGGAGCTGGCGAACCAGGCGGGCGAGGCGCTGCGGAAGATCGTCGCGGGCTCGCAGAGCCTGCAGTCGATGGTCCAGTCCATCGCGGCGGCGGCGGAGGAACAGTCCGCGGCGAGCGGGCAGATCGCCCGCTCGGTCGAGGGCATCAACGCCGTCGCCAAGGAGAGCACGCAGGGCGCCACCCAGGCGGCGCAGGCGGCGGCGGTGCTGAACCAGCAGGCCGAGACGCTCCAGCGCCTCGTCGGGCGGTTCAAGGTCTGATCGCTCGGGTCGGATCTACTTGGCGGCGCCGCGGAGGAAATACGCCACGAACCCGTACTCATCGCGGGTGACCCGCACCGGGATCCACGTCGTGGTATGCTCGGTGTACGAGGTGCTCCGCCGACGGTTCGCGTCGTTGGGGTCACGGTAATAGTCCGAGCCCGTGGACCAGCTCGACACCGGATGGTCGGTCACCACGTCGGTCTTCCCGAGGCTGCGGCTCGACCACACCACCATGTCCGCGCCCACCTTCCGGGCCGTGTCCGCGAGCTGCTGAGCGCCCTCGTCCGTCTCGGGGCGCACGCTGTGCGTGGTGCGGAACTCGGACATCCCCAGGACGTGCACGGCGTCGGGCGCGCCCGAGACCTGGAGCCCGCGGAGCAGACGCGCCTTGTGCTCGAGCTTCTTCGCCGCGTCCCATTCGTCGGGGTGGACGTCGCTCGCGGCGACCTCGCTCCGCATCTCGTCGAGGGCCGACTGGAGGCGTTCCCACGGGACGGTGCGCACGACGACGCGCGAGCCGGGCGTGCTGGGCCCTTCTATTGAGCCTTTGTAGTTTTGTTGCCAGGGCGAGGGGGTGCAGCCGGAGAGCACGCCCGCGAGCAGCCCCAATCCCGCCGCGGCACACGCCGCTGAGCACGCCGAGAGCCTGAAAAACCACCGAACGGTCGTCTTCATGGAAGGCTCCTTGTGTTCACGATAGTTCACTCAACGCCCGCCCGCTTGAGGACTTGAAAAGTTATCGCTACTTTGTCTGATAGCCCGATAAGGGGTCTTGCCGGGGCATGTGCCTGCCGGCGTCGCGGTTCTTTGTGCGCACAGGAGAGCGGAATGGAGAAGTTCAGGCTTGGAGTGGCGTTGGGGGCGGTGTCGGCGCTGGCGGGCGCGGCGCAGGCCGAGTCGTTGCTGTCGATGGCGGACCCGCCTCCTCCCCCGGCGGAGGACTGGTCGTTCCTGAATCACTGGGACGGGAGCGCGGACCTCGGGTTCAACGGGTCGACGGGGAACTCGGAGACGTTCAGCGGCCGCGGCGGGCTGAGCTTCGCCCGCAAGACCGATCGCAACGAGTCCAAGGCGGGGATCAACTATCAGTACGCGACGCAGGACAGCGCCCGGACCAAGAGCCGCGGCGAGGCGTTCGTGCGCAACGACTGGATCCTGGAGAAGGGCTCGCCGTGGCGCGTGTTCGCGACGCTCAAGGCCGAGTACGACGAGGACCAGGACTGGAAGTTCCGCTTCTCCGGGTTCGCGGGAGTGGGCTACGCGTTCATCGACGACGACCGGACGCAGCTGATCGGGCGCATCGGCCCGGGGTTCTCGACGACGACGGGCGGCACGGACGACGACACGCGGTTCGAGCTGGACATCGGCGCGGACTTCTCGCACAAGCTCACCGAGCGCCAGAAGATCACGGCGACCGTGGACTACTACCCGGACCTGGGCGACCTGTGGGCGTACCGCCTGGTCGCGAAGGCGCAGTACGAGATCCTCGTCGACCCCGAGACGAAGATGAGCCTCAAGCTCGGGGCCGAGGACCGCTACGACAGCAGCGCCCCCGCGGGGACCAAGAAGAACGACTTTGAGTACTTCGGGCTCCTGAGCTGGGCGTTCTAGCCGGCGGGATCCCGCGTTCGGGAGTGGCACGCTCTGGAGCAGTTGGATCGGTTTGTTTCGCAACGCCCGCGCGGGGCCTCGCCCCGCCGGGACATGGGAGCACAGGCATGGGTTTCGTCTCTGAGTTTCGTGACTTTGCCATTAAGGGCAACGTCTTCGACATGGCCATCGGCGTCATCATGGGCGGCGCGTTCGGGAAGATCGTCGGGTCGCTGATCGACGACGTCCTGATGCCCATCATCGGGAAGATCGCCGGCAACGTCGACTTCAGCAACTTCTTCCTCCCGCTCTCGGGGCAGAAGGAGACCGTCCTCGCCGAGGCCAAGAAGACCGGCGCGGTCATGGCCTACGGCAACTTCATCTCCGTCGTCATCAACTTCCTGATTCTGGCCTTCGTCGTGTTCCTGATGGTCAAGGCGTTCAACGCGGCGAAGAAGCGGGCGACGCCCCCGCCGGCGCCCCCGCCCCCGCCGCCGGGCCCGTCCAACGAGGAGAAGCTCCTGGCCGACATCCTCCGGACGCTGCAGGCCAAGCACTAGACCAGCGTCATCCTGGGACCACGACACCCGCGCAAGAGCGCGGGTGTTTTTTTTTCTGATCGCGTCGTGCCCGCCCGATCGGCCCTTACGCCAGGCTCCCCCCGTGGCTCTCGATGACCTTCTTGTACCACCACCCCGATTCCTTCACCGTGCGCTTGAGCGTGTGGTAGTCGACGTGGATGAGGCCGAACCGCTCCTTGTACCCCTGCTGCCACTCGAAGTTGTCGAGGATGGACCAGTGGAAGTAGCCCAGGACGTCCGCCCCGTCGCGGATGGCGCGGGAGAGCGCGAGCAGGTAGCGTCTCGTGTAGTCGATGCGCTGCGGGTCGCGGACCGTGCCGTCCACGCCCACCCAGTCGAGCCCGGAGAATCCGTTCTCGGTGATGGCCATGGGGACCTTGTACCGCTCGTAGAGCCACCTGGGCCCGAAGTAGAGCGCCTCGGGCTCGACGAACCAGCGCACGGCGTTCTGCGGGTGCCCGGGCGGGAAGGGGACTTTCTCGGGGCGGCCGTCGTCGCCCATCCGGATCCGCTCGGCGTCGTAGACGTTGATGCCGTAGAAGTCGAGCGGCTGGCGGATCGAGCGCAGGTCCTCGTCGTTCGTGAGGAGCCTGGCGACGAGCCTTCCGTCGGCGGTGTTCGCGAGGTCGTCGTGGTAGAGGCGCAGGCCGTCCTCCGGGTAGTGCCCCAGGAACACCGGGTCGGCGAACCAGGCGTTGTTCCAGAAGTCCTTGGCGGTGACGGCGTGGGTGGCGCGTCGTGCGGCCTCGACGTCCTCGGGGCGGTACGCGTCGGCGGACACGCCCAACGCCCCCGAGAGGGGCGGCGCGTCGGGGCGGGGCGCGGGGACCTTCACGCGCCCGATGGGCGCCCAGCCGACCCGCGCCGGCTTCTTCGCCGCGGCGCGGATCTCCTGCACGCCGCGCCCGTGCGCGAGGAGCGCGTGGTGCGCCGCCAACAACCGCTCGGCGTGCCCCTTGCAGGCGTTGCTGGTCTGAAGACCCTCCTTCTCGCCGGGCCCCAGGAAGATCTGCGGCTCGTTGAGGGTCATCCAGTGCGTGACGCGATCGGAGAGTGCTGTGACGACGACGCGGGCGTACTCGCCGAACCAGTCGCGGATCTCGCGGTTGAGCCAGCCGCCGCGCTGGTAGAGGGCGAGGGGGAGATCCCAGTGGAAGAGCGTGACCCAGGGCGTGATGCCGGCCTCGAGCAGCGCGTCGACCAGGTTCGAGTAGAACGCGAGCCCGGCGGGGTTGACCTTGCCCGTGCCGTCGGGGAGGACCCGCGCCCAGGAGATGCTGAAGCGGTAGGCCTTGAGGCCCATCTGCTTCATGAGCCCCACGTCCTCGCGGAAGCGGTGGTAGTGATCGCAGGCGACATCGCCCGTGTGGTTCATGTAGACGTTGCCGGGCGCCTGGCTGAAGGCGTCCCAGTTGGAAGGCCCCTTGCCGTCGGCGTGGTGCCCGCCCTCGATCTGGTACGCCGACGATGCCGCACCCCACACAAAGCCGCCCGGAAATGCCATGTCGGACTCCTCCTGATCTCAAACTCGCACCGCGCTCCGTGCCTCCGGGGCGGCGGTGTGCTGGACGTGTTCTCTCGGCACAGTTCTAGGGGAGACCTCGAACCAACGCGGGGAGGCTCTTGATCACCACCCCACCGCTCGCGTCAAAGGTCGCACGCTCGTCGTTGACTCGGATAAACTCGAGCGCCACACCGCAGAACAACGAACGAGACGGCAGCATGATCACGATCCCGTCCGGCGGGGCGCAGATGCCGCTCGACGAGACCTCGACGCTCCAGGTCGCCCCGTCGTGGCGCGCTGTGGCCGAGATCGGGCCGAAGTGCGTGTGGATGTCGCGGAAGGAGATCTCGGCGCCCGTCCTGGCCCACTCCCGCGGGACGCCCGCGAAGAGCACGAGCTGGGTCTCGGCGCCCGGCGCGCTCTCGCGCTCGTAGACCAGCATCGCGCGGACCGAGTTCACGAAGTCGGACCCGCACCAGGTGTGCGGCATGTCGCCGATGAACTTGGGGGTAGTGGGCTCGCGCCAGACGACCTCCGCCCAGTGGCGCCAGCCCTGGGGTCTCTGGTGCGACATGTACCACCGCAGCGCGTGGAAGGCGGGCTCGCGCTGGCCCATGCGAACCAGGGCGCCCACGTGCCGCCACTCGTAGGGCGTGTACGCCTCCCACGAGTCTCGCTCCCGGCGTCGCTCGAACTCGCTCCCGTAACGATCGAACGTGGCGCGGAGCGCGCTGTCCGGAAGCACCCCGACGAGGTTGCACGGCCAGACGCCCACGGTCGTGGAGGTCGAGTCAAAGTCGCCCAGCTCGACGCACCCGGGGAGATAGTCGATCGCGTGGGCCTTCATCGCCAGGCCGAGGGAGGCCAGGAGGTCCACCTGGAACTCGTCGGCGAGGGCGGCGTAGCCCGGGGCGTCGGGGTCCTTGAGGATCACGCTCAGGCGTGCCGCGTCGCGCAGCCCCTTGAGCGTGAACACATCGTCCCAGTAGCTGTGCATGGGCTTGGCCGAATACCCCTCGTGACTGATCGACTCGGGAACGAGCCCGCGGAACGCGCGGAGGGGCACGGCGGGCTTCCCGGGCTCCCGCTTCGTCGCGGTGACGCTCTCGAACTCGGGCGTGAGACGCTGCGCCCGCAGCTCGCGGATGTACCCGACGGCCTTGCGCACCCGCGGCCAGTGACGCTGCAGGAACGCGGTGTCGCCCGTGTGGGCATAGACATTCCACACGGCGTAGATGTACTGCCCGTGGCTGTCGTTCTCGGGGACGGGGTCGGGCCCGCGCGCATCGACCACGCAGGGGACCTTCCCGCTCTCGAACAGGCTCTCGCCGTACCAGTCCACGAACGCCCGGGCCTCGCCCCAGAATCCGAACGACAGCAGCGCCGAAGACGTGAGGCACCCGTCGCGGATCCAACTCCGCTCGTACGAGCGGGACCCCGGCTGGATCGCGGGCCCGTCGCGGTTCACGAGGATGTACCCGAGCTGGGCCTTGAGCGACTCGGCGATCTCGCTCGCCTCGCCGGGAAGCTGAACGTCGACGCGCGCGAGTTTCTCCCGCCAGAGGTCCGTCACGGCGTTCACGCCCACAACATCGGGGGCCGGCCGCGGAGAGGCCTCGCCCAGGCGCTCCACGAGCACGCTCACGGTCCACGGCTTGCCCGCGTCGGCCTCGAAGGGAAGATCGAGCACGCCCTCGCCCAGCGCGTCCGGGCATCGCACGCTCTGGTTCTCGGAGAGCGGGCGGGCCTCCTCGCCGGGCCCCCGGGCGAGATCGAGCATGGCGAGGGTAGAGGCGCGGAGCGTCGCGGCGGCGCTGCACGTCACGCGGTCGCGCCCGTCGACCACCAGCGCGTCTCCCACGCGGGAGATCTCGGTGATGCTCGACGTCCCGCCCGTGGTGTTGAGGAACTGGGATGGCGGGTTGACCTGGTACGGCCTCACGAGCAACCGGAGCACGCCGCGCACCGGCGACGACCGGTTGTGATCGAGGGCGTAGTCGACGCGGAGGCGCTCCTTCCCCGCGGCGCGTTCGAGCACGGGGGTCACGCGCAACCTGATGCCGTTCCTGCTCCGAACCACGCTGGGGACCGGGAGCGAGTCCTCGGCGAGGCTCTGCGTGTGCTCGGCGCCCAGCCAACCGATCGATTCGCCCTCGCCCAGGATCACGGGCTCAATGGTCCAGCCGCCCTTGTCGATCTCGACGCGGCCGTGCTCGTCGAGGAGCGCCTCGCGCGCCGACTCGGGGAGCCCCACCACGGTCCAAAAGGTGAGCCTGTTCTGGAACATCGCCGGGAACTTTCCCGGGTTCTCCTTCGCGAGCGTGGCGAGCATGGCATTGGGGGTCGCGGTGGCCGAGGGCTCGATCACCTCGGCGCGGGTGGCGCACCGCCCGCCCTCGTACTCGATCCGCAGGTACCGGCACTGGGCGTCGGGCATGGGGATGAGCTGGCGGGCCGCCCGCAGGCCCCTCTCGCGCCGCACCATCGCCCACGCCGCGCCGTCGTCGGAGGTGAAGACGCGGAGCTCGCCCCGGTCATCGCGGTCGGCGCCGGGCTCGGTGTGCGCCCACAGCCCGCCGATCTCGCGTTCGAAGCCGAGGTCGAGCACGAGGGGGCGATCCCCTCCGCCCGAGGCGTGAGGCGTGGGAAGCGGGGTCGGGGGCGGGGGCACGTCGCGGAAGGCGAGCCCCTCGATCCACACACGCCCCTGCCCGCCGCGGCTCGCCGCCACGCCGAACTGGAAGCGGCTGACTCGGTCGATCTTCGGCGTGGGGTTGGGCCCCCAGGCGAACTCGAAGTGTCGCCGCTTGTACCGCACCCTGGTCCACTCGCGCGGGAACTCGTACGCGCGCTTGTTGACCCACCAGACGTTCTCGCCGGCGTTCTCGCCGGGCTCTCCGCCGTCGCGCGGGCGGAGATCCAGGAGCTTGCACTCAAAGTTGTTGGTGGGCCCCTCGCCCCGGACGTGGAACGAGAACTCGAAGTCGCCCGGGAGTTCCCGCGGCATCTCGCGCTCGATGAGGCAGTAGCCCGAGCCGAGCCGGAAGTGATAGTCGAGGCGGAGGCACGGCCCGTTCTGGCCCCGGTCCTCGTGCAGCGTGGCCTCCACGCCGTCGGACGTGATGACGCGCCAGCCGTCGGTCTCGCCGGCCCGCGCGGGCGCTGCGAGCACCGCGAGCAGGACTCCCAGCGCCCGCACGACCCAACCCGCTCCGTGTGACCTCATCGAGCGCTCCTGCTCCCGGCGAACTAGCACCCCGCCTCGAACCGGACGAGGAAATAAAGAAGGTCGTCGATGGTGACCCCGGCGTCGGGCGTGCCTGTGCCGCTCCCGTCGTCCACGTCGGCCCGGCTGTCGCCGTTCTCGAAGAGCACGAGGTAGTAGAGCAGGTCATCGACGGTGACCCCGCCGTCGGGCGTGCCCGTGCCGCTGCCATCATCGACGTCCGCCACGCAGGCGCAGCTCGCCCACGGGCCGGCCAGGATCTGGTCCACCGAGCCCGGCGACAGCAACTCCGCGAGCCCCAGCCCGCCCAGGGCCGTGTCCGGAAGCCCGGCCGAGTTGGGCGTGTAGGCGCGGTCCACGTCGGAGCGCCGGTAGAGAATCGACGCGCCGCCCAGGAACGTCTGGCGAGCGCCGAGGCGGTAGGCGTGGTAGCCCGCGACCGCCTCGTGCGTGCGCCCGGGCGTCCCGCCGTTGCCCGCGCAGAACGCCAGCAGCGACGGGAACGTCGTGACGTTCCCGGGGTGGAAGCCGAGGCTGTCGGCGTTGTAGCCCCCCCACTGCGACGCCGTCGTCCCCGCCGAGAACACCGTGCTGTACTTGGGCCCGTTGTCGTCGGTCCAGCCGGCGTTGGAGAGGCGCAGGCTGTCCACCTGCGCCCGCCACGTCGGGCTCGCCCGGTAGTCCTCCAGCACCATGAGCGGGTAGAGCGAGAGGAACGCGGCCTGCGTCCCGCCCGAGACGTTGCCCGTCACCGGGAAACCGTTGAGCGTCGTCGCGAGGGGCCAGAGCCCGCGGTTGAGCCAGTTCGCGTACTTGGTCTGCGAGACGCTCGTGCCGTACGCCGACGCCTGGCTCGCCCAGATGATCCCCTCGTGGAACGGGGAGGACGCGACGGACGTGTCGGGCCCCCCCGTGAGGAGCCCCTTGAAGTACATCGCGCTCGAGGAGGGAACGAAGTACGCGTCCCAGTTCGACACGCCGCAGATGATCTCGCGCACCGAGGCCTGGATGTCGGCATTTCCGGGGTAGAACGCCGCGGCACGCGACGCCGCCATCACGATCTTCATCGTGCTCAGCGTCGCGAACTCCGGGTCCCATCCGCTCTTGACTCCGCCCGTCGCGGGCTCGATCCAGTGGCGGTAGATCCCGTCGGCGGTGCGGCTGGGCGCGATCCCGTCCGCGGCACGCCCGGCGTAGCGGCGCAGCACCCGCGCCACGTCGGCCTCGGCGCTCGGGTCGCCCTCGATGTGATCGCTCAGCAGCAGGAGCAGCACCGTCCACCCCGCCGCGTCCGGGGTCGCGGGGTGGAATCGCGTCCCGCCGGTCTGCACGTCGGCGTCGATGACCCACCCCTCGGGGCCAGCGGTGATGAGCCCGCGCGCCAGGGCCACGTGCTGGCGGAACTCGTCGAGCACCCACGCGTCGTAGGCGAGGCGTGTGTCGGTGGTGTCATGCACCATCGCCGCGTCCTCGTCGCGCCCGCCCAGGAGCCGCCCGTCGGGCGTCGACGCGAGATCGTGCCACTCCTCGCCGGGCGTGAGGTACGAGCTGGGGACAAAGCCCGCCTGCCCGCGGGCCATCGCGGGCGTGATGAACCAGAGGGTCGAGGGCCCTCCCCCGCCCGAGGTGAGCGCGTAGAGCCCGCTCTGCGTGAGCCCGCCGAAGTTGTCCGACCAGGCGAGGGCGCGCAAGCCCGTGACGCTCCCAACCGAGGTGAATGTGAGCGAGGTGCCCGTCCCGATGGTGGCGCGGAAGATGCTGTTCCCGGCCGACTCATAGAGCGTGGAGTTCGCGCGGTCGATGGCCAATCCGGTGATCCGTGGGCCGGCGCCCACGAACGTCGTGAGGAGCACGCCCGTGAGGTCGTTCTGGCCCGCCTGGTACACGCGAAGGTCCGACGTGACCCCGGCGTACAGACGCCCGCGGAAGTGCACCATCGCCCCGTGCAGCCACGCGTTCCCGAAGCTCGCGATCTCAAAGCGGGTGAACACGTTCAGCGTGCCCAGGAACGTGTCATACCGCAGGATCGCGTCGCTGGGCTGCGCGTCGGGAGCGACCGTGTCGTCGTGCACGGCGAGGAAGAGCAAGCGCCCCGAGTCGGTGAACGCCATCGCGCTCACGCCGTCGGGCCCGCCGTCGAGGCTCATCCAGGGGAGCAGCGTCTGGATCTGCGACTTGGTGATCGTGGCCAGGAGATTCTGGGCCCGATCGCGGATCTCGACGTGGTCCTCGAAGCTGTCCGCGGCGGCGTACCAGCCGCTGAGCGCGGCGACGGCGACGGCGGCGGTGTCGTCCGGGCCGGCGACCGTCCAGGTTGTGGCGACGGGCGCGGCCAAGGCCGGCGTGCTCAGCAGAGCGAGCGCGAGATACCTCAGGCACCGGATGAGTCGAGCCCAATTCATCGATGAAAAGGTTACCATGCCTGTGCCGCAGGCCAAGACGACGCGCTCGATATTCGCGAAACCGCGGCGCGCCGAGGGCTTTGTTTGGATTGTGGTAGCTATTTCAGGCTCTGCGAGCATCTGAGCTCGCGCCGCAAGCGGGGGAGTCCGGAGCGACATCCGTTTTCGGACGCCTACTCGCGCGCGGTTTGGCCGCGGCGTCCCCCGTGCTGAGCGACCTTCAAGGAGCTGGTCATGAGCACGAGTTCTGCGCGCCCACGAGTTGTCCTTTCCATGGCGTTTGCGGGGCTTGCCCTGGGGGGGTTGGCCCTGCCGGCGGTCGGCGCGGTGCAGCCCTCGGACCTGGGGATCGAGCTGGTTCCGGTCGCGACGGGGCTGGTGTCGCCCATCATGGCGACGCACGCGGGCGATTCGCGCCTGTTCATCGTGGAGCAGACCGGGAAAATCCACATCGTGCAGAACGGCGTGCTGCTCCCGACGCCGTTCCTGGATCTGTCGGCGGTGATCCCGGCGCTCAACGCGACCTTCGACGAGCGCGGTCTGCTGGGGCTGGCGTTCCACCCCAACTACGCGAGCAACGGGCGGTTCTTCGTACGGTACAGCGTGGCGCGGACGGGGGCGACGGGCGAGCCGTGCGTTGGGACGTCGCGCGGGTGCCACCGGGAGGTTCTGGCGGAGTTCCGGCGATCGGCGGGCGATCCCAACGTGGCGGACCCGACGGGCACGGAGCTATTCACGGTGGACAAGCCGCAGTTCAACCATGACGGCGGGCACGTGGAGTTCGGCCCGGACGGGTTTCTGTATTTCTCGCTGGGTGACGGGGGCGGGGCGAACGATGGGCTGGCGGACGTTCCCCCCTCGCACGGGCCGATCGGGAACGCGCAGAACATCAACGTGCCGCTGGGGAAGATGCTGCGGATCGACGTGAACGGCGCGACGCCGTACTCGATCCCGTCGACGAATCCGTTCGTGGGGCGTGACGGCCTGGACGAGATCTACGCGTACGGGCTGCGCAACCCGTACCGGTTCAGCTTCGATGTCGGCGCGGGGGGCGACGGGCGGCTGTGGTGCGCGGACGTGGGCCAGAACTTCGCGGAAGAGATCGACGTGATCGTGAGCGGCGGGAACTACGGGTGGGTGCTGCGCGAGGGGTTCCACTGCTTTGATCCGTTCAACCCCAACACGCCGCCCGCGACGTGCGGGTCGGCGGGGCTGATCGACCCGGTCTCGGGGTATGACCGGACGGAGAACGGCGTGGTGGTGGGCATCTCGATCATCGGCGGGCACGTGTACCGCGGGACGATGGTGCCGGAGCTGGCGGGCAGGTACGTCTTCGGGGATTACAGCACGAGCTTCAACGTGGCCGACGGGCACCTGTTCTATCTGGACACCGCCTCGCCGGCGCCGATCAACCGGTTTCGTCTCGGGCGGAACAACCGGGCATTGGGGCTGTACGTGAAGGGGTTCGGGCGCGACGCGGCGGGCGAGGTATACCTGATGGCGTCGTCAGCGCGCGGGCCCAGCGGGACGGACGGACGCGTCTACCGGATCGTGCAGGGCGCGTGCCAGGCCGACCTCGACGACGGGAACGGCGGGGGGACGCCCGACGGCGGGGTGACCATCGACGACCTCGTGTACTTCCTCTCGGCGTTCGGCGCCGGAACGACGACGGCGGATCTGGACGACGGGTCGGCGACGGGCACGCCGGACCTTGGCGTGACGATCGACGACCTGATCTACTACCTCACGCACTTCGCGGGCGGGTGCTGAGCGCGACCAAGGGCGGAGGGTCGGGCACGGGAGAAGTCCCGTGCTCGTTTCTTTTGTATGTTTCGGGCGTTTGGACCGCTCGGGTGTTGTTACCCAACGCGGGCTCGAAGCCCGCCCCACCCGAGACAACGTGCGTTGACGTCACACGCTCCAGGTGCGGGGCGCCTCGTCGCTCAATGCCGGGGGAGGGACTTGAACCCACACTCCTTTAAGGGGAAACGGATTTTGAATCCGTCGCGTCTGCCAGTTCCGCCACCCCGGCGAGGGTGTGAGGGAAGGGTACGCCGGGTATGCTGGAAGGATGAAGCACCCATCGTTGGATCACTCTGGAGCGGAGATATCAAGAACGTGGGCGCCCAAGGCGAGACGACTCGATGGGGTGAACCTGTGAGAACCGCCGCGGCGATGGCGCGGAGAATGACGCCGATCGATCGCGCGATCTGGGGCTTTTCTCGCGGCCTGGTGGGAGTGCCGAGCGAGGAGACGTACCGGCACCTCCCCAAGCTCAGGAAGCTGCTGCGAGCCCACGTCTCGAGCGCGTCGTTCCGCGATCTCTACGAGATCATCACGTTCGCGTGTCTTGTCGAGCACGTCTTCGAGGTCGATCGTCGAAGGCCCTCGGCGAAACGGGTGAGAGATCTGACTCTTCACGAGTTGGACGCGCAGATCTCATGGACGGTTCGGCGGGACGACGGGACCATCCTCGCGATCCGGACCCTGCGCCGGCTCGGGCGTGGAACGGAAGCGTCGGAAGTACTGAAGCGCTGGCGAGAGCTGATGGCGTGGCGTCAGAAGATCCAGAAGTACCACAGGAAGACCTACTCGGATGCGATGAAAGACATGAATCGCGAGGCCAGCCGGGGCCTGCGAGCGAGAAGGCCGAAGCGCACAGGCGGGACGCCTGTGCCACACGAAAGAAAAAACCCGCGTCGCGGGACGCGGGTTCGTGAGTGATCGGCGTGGCGTGATCGGCGTGGTGGCTCAGTTCGCGAAGTGGGCGAAGGCCTTGTTGGCCTCGGCCATGCGGTGGGTCTGGTCGCGGGTGGTCATGGCCTTACCTTCCTTCTTGGCGGCGGCGTAGAGCTCGTCGGCGAGGCGCTGGGCCATGGGCCGGCCCTTGTCGCCGCGGACGGCCTCCAAGAGCCAGCGGAAGGCGAGGGACTGCTGGCGCTTCTTGTTGACCTGCATGGGGACCTGGTAGTTGGCGCCGCCGATGCGCTTGCTGCGCACCTCGACGAACGGCTTGACGTTCTCGATGGCCATGTGGAAGACCTCGATGGCTTCCTTGGGGGCCTCGGGGGCGGTCTCCTTGGCGAGCTTGCCCTGGATGACCTCGAGGGCGTCGTAGACGCAGCGCTGGGCGACGGCCTTCTTGCCGTCGAACATGACGCAGTTGATGAACCGCGCGAGGACGGTGTCGTTGTGGCGGGGATCGGGCTTGAGCTGAGTGCTCGCCGCGGTGAAACTCTTGCGACCCATCTCGAAACTCCTTGGGCTGGGCGGGGCGACCCCGCGTCACTGTTCACCGGCGGGCGTGACCCCCGCCGATTACTGCCGCGCTCACGGAGCCCATCGCCGGAACACCCGGCGCGGGCGGTGTGGCTTACTTCTTGGCGCCGCCCTTCTTGGGGCTCTTGCCGCCGTACTTGCTCCGGCTCTGCTTTCGGTTCTCGACGCCGAGGCAGTCGAGGCTTCCGCGGACGATGTGGTAGCGCACGCCCGGGAGGTCGCGGACGCGTCCGCCGCGGACGAGGACGATGGAGTGTTCCTGGAGGTTGTGCCCCTCGCCGCCGATGTACGCCGTGACTTCACGCCCGTTGGAGAGGCGGACCTTGGCGATCTTCCGGAGGGCGGAGTTGGGCTTCTTGGGCGTGGTGGTCTTGACGATCAGGCACACGCCGCGCTTCATCGGGGAGAGGGCCAAGTCGCGGACCTTGGATTTGGCCTCGGGGCTACGGCGCGGCTTGCGGACCAGCTGATTGATCGTGGGCATGGGATCGTCCAGACGAGGGCGTGCAACGATGAAAAAGCCCCGTCCGACCGGCGGCACGGGGGTTGAGATAATAGCCATTGGTCGAAGGCCGGCAAGGTGCGCGGGGGAAATCCCGAACAGGAGCCGTGCCGGTGGTACGGAGCGGGCGTTTGAGAGGTCGCGTGGCCGCGATGAGGAAAGCCGGATGGGAAACCGAGCACGCCTGGTCGCGGTGGCCCGCGAGCAGTCCGCGACGCCGCTCGTCGCGCCCGTTGACCACGGCGGGGAGCGCTGCGGGACGAGGGTGAGCTGTATTCCTCAAGGCGTGCCGCGTGCGTGGCCGACCTGAGGACGGGGCGTCGCATAGAGTTTCGCGTCGGGTTTCTCGGGGGCTGGCGAAGGAAGGGCCCGGGCTGAGGCTCTTGAAGCGGAGTGGATGCGTGAGCAATCAGGGCTGGCCGATGTGGAAGAAGGTGCAGGCGAAGGCGGGGCCCTTCCCGCCCGAGGCGTTCCGGTTCGTCACCGACGGGCTGGCGCACACGGTGAAGATGGTGCACGGGGACGTGAGCGAATCGGCGGAGCCAGAGCGGCGCCACGTCTCCGGGCAGCAGCTGTGCCTGGGGCTCCGCGACTACGCGATCAAGCGCTACGGGCTCCTGGCGCGCGCGGTGCTGCGGCGCTGGAACGTGCAGAAGACCGAGGACTTCGGGCGGATCGTCTTCGCGATGATCGACGCGGGGCTGATGAAGAAGACCGAGGAGGATCTCCCCGAGCACTTCCGCGGGGTCTTCGACTTCGACGAGGCGTTCGGGACGCTGCAGACCAGCTGAGCGGCCACGCCGAGAGAACAACCGAGCAAGAGACCGGCGTTCTATCCTTGGCCTATGTCCAAGAAGATCTTCGCCACCGCCGCGGACGCGTTCGCCGATCTCAAGAGCCGCGGGGTGGTGCGCGACGGGATGACGGTGATGGTGGGCGGGTTCGGGCTGTGCGGGATCCCCGAGCACCTGATCCTCGCGCTGCGCGACAGCGGGGTGACGGGGCTGACGTGCATCTCCAACAACGCGGGCGTGGACGACTTCGGCCTGGGGCTCCTGCTCAAGACCCGCCAGATCAAGAAGATGATCTCGAGCTACGTGGGCGAGAACGCGACGTTCGAGAAGCAGTTCCTGGGGGGCGAGCTGGAGATCGAGTTCAACCCGCAGGGAACGCTGGCGGAGCGCATCCGAGCCGGGGGTGCTGGGATCCCCGCGTTCTATACGGCCACGGGCGTGGGCACCGTCGTCGCCGAGGGGAAGGAGATCCGCGAGTTTTACAGGCCCAGCGATGACACGGGCCTGCACAACCGGCATCCGCGCGCGGCGGGCACCGCGGCGGCGATGGAGGGCTCGCTCCATCCCGAGCGGGGCGTCCCGCGGCGCGAGTACGTCCTCGAGACCGGGCTCTTCGCCGATCTCGCTCTGGTCAAGGCGAGCGCGAGCGATGAGTTCGGGAACCTGGTGTACCGGCGCACAGCCCGGAACTTCAACCCGATGATGGCGACGGCCGGGGCGTTCGTGATCGCGGAGGTGGACGAGGTGGTCGCGACAGGAACGCTCGACCCGGACCGCGTGCACACGCCCGGGAGTTACATCGACCGCGTGGTGAAGACGCGGTGCGAGAAGCGGATCGAGCAGCGGACGGTGAGCAAGTAGCCCCGCGCGAACAGCCCCGCGTGCGGCCGGCCACGCGGGGGGGTGCTCTTGACCCGGCGCGTCATGCGGACGCGATTCAGCTGTTGTCGACGATGGTGGCCGAGGGCGCGTTCGCGGTGACGCTGGCGATGCCGTTATCGCGTGCGGACTCGGAGCTGTAGGTCTCGCTCTTCCCGATGATCTCGTGGTTGAGTGCCTTTAAGACGAAGAAGGGCTTGCCGTCGTTGGAGAGCTTCTTCTCGTACCGGGCGGGGTCGAGGGCGTTCTTCTTGACGCTCTCGATGCCGTTGAGCGCGCTCTTCTTCTCGCGGTAGAGCTCGCTGGCGAGGATGCGTTCGCCGTTGGCGGCCTTGAGGCTGAAGTAGAACTGCCCGTCGGTGGATTTCTTGACTTCGAAGGTGCCCATGCTCGATCTCCCTGTGATCCGGCGCGGCGTGCGCCGGTGAGCGGGCAGCGTACCGAAATCGGGGGCGGAGGACAAGCTCGGCCCGGGACAAGCGGCCCGGGCTACTTGGCGAGCCAGGCCTTGAGCTTGGCCTGGGGCCAGGTGTTGACGCACGAGGCGGGCGGGCACCAGCCGCGTCGCGCGGTCATCACGCCGAACCGGAGATTGTCGAAGTCGGCGCGCTCGTGGACGTCGCAGTCGATGGCGATGAGGCATCCGGCGGCGAGGGCGGCGCGGACGTGCGTGTCGCGGAGGTCCAGACGCATCCAGTGAGCGTTGATCTCGAGGGCGACCTTGTGCGCCTTGGCCGCGGCGAAGACCTTGGCCAGGTCGGGCTCGAGCCCCTTGCGTTTGTTGATGAGGCGTCCGGTGGGGTGACCCAGGACATTGACCCTGGGGTGGGAGACGGCGCGGACGAGGCGGGCGGTGGCGGCGTCGGAATCCTGCGAGAGGGCCGTGTGCGGGCTGGCGACGACGATGTCGAGCTTCGCGAGCGTCTTGTCGTCGTAGTCGAGTGTGCCGTCGGCGAGGATGTCCACCTCGCTCCCGGCGAGGATGGTTATGCCCTTGTGGCGGGCGCGGGCGGCGTGGACGGCGTCGACGTGCGCGAGCAGCCGCTCCACCGAGAGCCCGTTGGCCTGCACGCTGCTCTTGCTGTGGTCGGTCACGGCGATGGTGTGGAAGCCGCGCTTCTTCGCCTCGTCGACAAGCTCGTCGATGGAGAGCACGCCGTCGCTCGCGGTGGTGTGGGCGTGGAGTTCGGCCTTGATGTCGTCGATCTCGGTGAGCGCAGGCGTGGCGTCCAGGTCGCACTCGCCGCGGTCCTCGCGGATCTCGGGGGGGAGGTAGGGAAGCTGGAGCTTGGCGTAGACCTCGTCCTCGCTCGCGCCGGCGACGGGCTTGACGCCGCGGAGGTGCGGGGCGGTTTTCTCCTCGTCGATGGGGAAGAGCCCCCAGTCGTTGAGGGTGAGCCCGCGGTCCAGGGCGCGCTGGCGCAGGCGGATGTTGTGCTCCTTGCTCCCGGTGAAGTACATAAGGGCCGCCCCCCACGAGGCGAGCGGGAGCACGCGGAGATCGACCTGGACGCTGGGCCCGGCCTTGGCCTCGCCCTCGGCGCCCTCGAGCTTCCATCGTCCGGTGTCATTGTCGAGGGCGTAACGGACGGAGCACTTGCTCTCGCCGTGCGCGATCACCTGGACCACGCCCGGGACCTTGCAGAACGCCCCGCCGACCTTTTCGGCGTCGCGCTCGTGCCCCTTCTTGAGCGCGACGAGGATGTCGATGTCGCCGATGGTGTCCTTGCCGCGCCGGAGCGAGCCCGCGGGCTCGACGCGCGCGACCGAGGGGTGCGTGCGCAGCGCCTCGACGAAGACGCGCGCGACGGCGTGGGCGCGCCCGAGCCAGAGGCGGCTCCCCGACTGCTTCGCGAAGGCGAGGGACTCCTTGAGCTTCTGGACGCTCTTCTCGCCCATGCGCGGGAGCTTGAGGATCGAGCCGTCGGCGATGGCCTTCTCGAGCGCGGGGATGTTGTGGATGTCGCCCTGCTTCCAGAGGACGTGGGCGGTCTTGGGACCCAGCCCCGGGACCTGCATGAGCTCGAGGACGCCCGCGGGGACCTTGGCGCGCAGCTCCTCGTGCTCGGCCATGGACCCGGTCTTGACAAACTCGAGGACCTTGTCGGCGATCTTGGCCCCGACGCCCGGAATCGCGAGGATCGCGGCGCGGTCGAGGGTGGCGAGATCCTGGGGGAAGTCGGCGAGGGCGCGGGCGGCCCTCGCGTGGGCGCTGGCGCGGAACGAGTCCTCGCCCAGGACCTCGATCATGCGGGCGATCTCTTCGAGGATGGCGCCGATCCGGGCGTTGACGCTCATGGCCCAGCGTAGGAGGATCTCGGGCTACCGCGCGCGCCGGCGTCGGGGGCGTTTCTTGGTGTCCTCGGCGGACTCGCGGACACCCCCCTCGGGCGCGGCGTCGGGCCCGGACTGGACGTAGGTCGTCTCGATCTGCTCGACGTAGCCCTCTTTCTGCACTTGGGGGCTGATGACCGTCAGCTCGCGGTCCTCGGCGGGGCTGCGGTCCAGAGGCGCCTTGGTGCCGAAGAGCTGGGCGACCTTGGCCTCGACGGCACGGACCAGGGACTCGCGCTCCTCGCGCGGGGCCAGGAGCAACGCCGAGAGCCAGCGCCGGGCGAGCTCCGGGCCCGCGGGCTGGAGGAGTTCAACCAGCATCCGCAGGTGATCGGCGGGCGACAGCGTCGGCGAGGGCGTCGGCGACGCTGGCGGCACGCCCGTCGGCGTCCGCGGGTGGTTTGGTTTCGATCGCGACATGCACCCCCTCGGCGTGCCCCGGCTGGGCCCGCATTCGTGCCTCAAGCGTATTCAGAAAAACTTCCAGGCGCTCGACGCGCGTGATCAGCTTCTCGATGGTGTTCGCCATCGCGTTGAGCAGCTCGGGCGCGTTGGCGTGGTTGAGATGGTGCGACTTGAGCTCGCCGGCCCGCATGGGCCCACGCCCGGAGATCAGCCACTCCGCGCTGAGCCCCAGCCCGTGGACAAACGCGGTGATGAACTCGATCCCCGGCGCCTGCCCCTGCATGTACCGGCGCACCGTCTCGGGGTGCGTGTCGGTCAGCTCCCCGATGTGGCGGTAGGAGCGATGTCCGGCGGCCTCGCGAAGACGATCGTGCAGCCCATCGCTCATCCGGGCAGTGTACCACCGAATAGCCTGCTATTGAAGTGCAAACCTCCACTGAACAGGAATCCACAGAAATGGGTTGGCGGGCGACGAAAACACGGGAGTTGAGGGGAAACTACCCGACATCCCCCAGACCGAGGAACTCGCCGTGTGCTTTGAGGACGCGGCGGCGAAGGAGGGCTTGCGACGGGTCGTCGAGAGTTGGGGAGCGGTCGATGGTGGCGGCGGCGTCGCGGCGGGCGAGGGCCAGGAGGTCGCGGTCGCGGGTGAAGTCGGCGAGGCGGAGGGGCGCGAGGCCCGATTGGCGTGTGCCGAAAACCTCGCCCGGGCCGCGGAGCTCGAGGTCCTTTTCGGCGAGGACGAACCCGTCGGAGGTGGAGTGCATGACGCCGAGGCGCTGGCGGGCCTCGTCGGTGGTCGGGTCGGCGACGAGGTAGCACACAGAGGGCCGGCTCCCGCGCCCGACGCGCCCGCGGAGCTGGTGGAGCTGGGCGAGGCCGAAGCGGTCGGCGTCCTCGATGAGCATGACGGTGGCGTTGGGAACGTCGAGGCCGACCTCAATGACGGTGGTGGCGATGAGGGCCTGGATCTCGCCGAGACGGAAGCGCTCGAAGACCTCCTCGCGCTGGGCGCGGGGGAGCTGGGCGTGGAGGACGGCGAGACGCACGCCCGGGAGGAGCGAGGCTTCGAGCTCCGCGGCGAGGGATCGCACGCTCCGGACGGGCGCCGAGGCGTGGCCCTCTGTTGCAGGGCTGGTCGCGGGGCCGGTCAGGGGATTGATCGTGGGGTCGATGGCGGGCGCGACGATGTAGGCCTGCTCGCCGCGGGCGAGGTGCTGGGCGACCTCGGCGTAGACGCGGGGGCGGTCGGCGGCGCCGGCGAGGACGGTGCGGACGGGCAGGCGCCCGGGCGGGAGCGCGCGGATCGAGGAGATGTCCAGATCGCCGAACAGCGTGATCGCGAGCGTGCGCGGGATGGGCGTGGCGGTCATGACCAGGACGTGGGGCGTGGAGCTTCCCGAGTGGCGTTCGCGGAGGGCGGCCCGCTGGGACACGCCGAAGCGGTGCTGCTCGTCGATCACGATCACCGCGAGGTCGTGGAAGCGCACGCCCTCCTCGAGGAGCGCGTGGGTACCGACGGCGAGGTCGATCTCGCCCCGGGCGAGCGCGGCGCGGAGGGAATCACGCTCGGCGTCGCTCGCGGCGCCCGTCAGGAGCGCCGCCCGCACGCGCGAGCCCGAGAGCAGGCGGGAGATGTTCGCGAAGTGCTGCTCGGCGAGGATCTCCGTGGGGGCGAGCAGGGCCGACTGCTTCGAGTGGGCGGCGGCCATGAGCATGGCGTAGAGCGCGACGTAGGTCTTCCCCGAGCCCACGTCTCCCTGGATCAGGCGGTTGGTGGGCGTGGTGGCGGAGAGGTCCTTGGCGACCTCGGCGACGACGGCGTCCTGGGCTGGGGTCAGCGTGTGCGGGAAGCGGGCGCGGATGTGGCGGTCGATCTCGGGGGTGAGGCGCAGGGCGGGGGCGCGGAGGGCCCGGCGGAGGTGCGCCCGCTTCATGAACACCGCGAGCTGGAGCAGGAGGAACTCGTCGTAGACGAGCCTCCGGCGCGACGCGGCGATCTCGTCGTCGTTCGCCGGGCGATGCTGCATGCGGTAGGCCTCGGCGAGGGGCGGGAGGTGGCGCTGGGCGCGGGTGGGGTCGTCGAGGTGGTCCTCGATGAGGGGCAGCGCGTCGTCCAGCACCCGCGAGATGGCCTGCTCCACGCGGGAGGAGCTCACGAGTTCGCTCGCGGGGTAGACCGGGCGCAGGTATTCGCCGCGGGGGTCGGCGTCCGGCGCGGCGTGGTCCAGGATCTGCGTGCGCGGGTTGGCGAGCTGGAGGACGCTCCCGCGGCGGACGAGCTTGCCCTCGACCAGGAGGCGCGAGCCGATGGTCACGCGCTCGCGCATAAAGGGCATGTTGAACCACACGAGGTCGAGCCGACCCGTCTCGTCGATGAGCACGGCCTCGTAGCGCGGCTTGCGTCCGCGCACGAACCGGGCGGCGGTGACCTCGCCCCGGGCCGTCACGATCTGCCCGGGGTGGAGCGCGGCGATGGGCGCCTCGGCGGCGTGGAACTCGTGGCGGATGGGGAGGTGCGCGATCAGGCGTCCGACGTTGGTCAGGCCCAGGGACGCCATGTCGCGGGCCAGCGTGGGGGTGAGGGATCGCACCTCGCGCAGCGGGGTGGCGAGGGTGAGCGGCGTGGATGGCGCGTCGTCGGCCAAGGCGAAGGAACTATTCGCTCGTGGGGGCGGGGCCGGGAGGGCGCTGCTTCGCGGGGTCGATCTCGCGCAGGTAACGCCAGGAGTAGATCCCCGTGTCGTGCCCGTCGGTAAAGCGGATGCGGAGGGCGTAGTGGCCCACGAGTTCGGCCGACTCAGCGGCGAGGGCGCCCGCGGGCGAGCTGGGAAGGACGGTGAGGGGGTTGCGGGCGAGCTCTTCTCTGAGCTGGGCCACGTCGGCGGAGGGGGACATCCGACGCAGGTACGCGATGGAGTAGTACGAGGTCGTGCCGTCGCTCCACTCGACGGTGAGCCCGCGGTCTTTCTTGAGGTCGATTCGGGTGGGAGGGTCGGGGTGCATGATCGCGGGTATTGTTCGCGTGGGGCGAGGGGTCGGGAGGACGAGGCGTGAACGCGGGGCACGGGGCGGGACATTTCGCGGACCAGCTGGCGGGGGCGGTGTCGCGGGTCGGGTCGCCCGTGTGCGTGGGGCTGGACCCGGTTCTGGAGTCGGTGCCGGCGGAGGTGCGGGCGCGGCACCACGAGCCGCTGGCGTGCCTGGGGGAGTTCTGCCGCGGGGTGCTGGAGTCGGTGTCGGGGGTGGTCCCGGCGGTGAAGATGCAATCGGCGTGCTTCGAGCGGTACGGCTCCCGGGGGGTGGCGCTGCTCGAGGAGACGATCGCACTGGCGGTGCGGCTGGGGCTCCTCGTGGTGCTCGACGCGAAGCGCGGCGACATCGGGACGACGAGCGCGCACTACGCCGAGAGCGTGCGGCGGACGGGAGCCCACGCGGTCACGGTCAACGGGTATCTGGGCGTGAGCGGGATCACGCCGTTCTTGGACGCGGGGCTCGGCGTGTTCGTGCTGGTGCGGACGAGCAACAAGGACTCGGACGCGTTCCAGGGGCTGGAGCTCAAGGACGGGCGGAGCGTGGCGGAGGCGATGGCGGAGGAGGTGCGTTCGCTGGGGCTCGGACACCGCGGCGCGTGCGGGCTGTCGGGCGTGGGGGCGGTGGTGGGCGCGACTAAGTCGGGGGCGGCGAAGGCACTGCGCGAACGCATGCCCGAGCAGGTGTTCCTGGTCCCCGGGTACGGGGCGCAGGGGGGCACGGCCGCGGACGTGCGCGACATGATCCGCCCGGGCGCCGCCACGCCGCAGGACGCGGGCGTGCTGGTGACCGCGAGCCGCAGCGTGATCTACGCGCAGGCCGCGCCGGGCGGGCGTGAAGAGGGCTGGCGCGGCGCGGTGGGTTCGGCGGCGCGGGAGCTGTCGCGCGAGGTCCGGGCGATCTTCTAGCACCCCGCGTGGAAGTGGCGCAGGAAGTAGATCAGGTCGTCAATGGTGACGCCCGAGTCCTGGATGCCCGCGTCGCTGCCGTCGTCGAGATCGGCGGCGGAGTCGCCCGCCTCGAAGAGCCCGAGGTAATAGAGGACGTCGTCGAGGGTGACCCCGCCGTCGGGCGAGCCCGTCTCGGAACCGTCGTCGACATCGGCGTGGCAGCGCGGCCCGCCGACGATGTTCAGCGTGTACCGCGAGCACTCATGCTGCGGCGAGGTGGCGATGATGTCGAGGCGGGGCAGGGGCGCCGTGATGGGCTGGAAATCGCTGTCGAAGTGCAGCACCGTCCCGTCGGGGAGCGGGATGTCGAGCGTGATCCAATGCGCGTTG
The DNA here is from genome assembly GCA_964614075.1 of uncultured Phycisphaeraceae bacterium. Lineage (GTDB taxonomy): Bacteria > Planctomycetota > Phycisphaerae > Phycisphaerales > UBA1924. Next base: position 3,995 of record CAZTJZ010000024.1, on the reverse strand, counting down.
ATCGGCTCGGCCCGGCGGTAGGTTCCCGAGCCCGTGAGCTCGAAGGTGCGGTTGGGCTGCTCGGAATAGACATGCACGCCGGTAATCTCGTAGAAGTCGGTAACGTCGCCGATGGTGACGAGACGGTACGTGAGCCAGCCGGTCATGGGCGTGTCGAAGATGTGGAACGGGCAGGCGCACGGGCCGAGGCAGTTCTCGCTCTTGAACGAGCTGCCCGGGAGCAGGCGGATCGGGATGGTCGGGTTGAGCGCGAGCGCGGCGGAGGGGCAAGACGCCGAGACGATGAGGGCGCCCAGGACGGTGAGGCTGCGCGTGTTCATGGGGATCTCCGGGCGTGGGTGGCGGTCCACGAGACTGAGCACCAGGGGGCACCCGACGAGGTAGTATCGCGCGCCCGGGGGCACGCCGCAAGGGCGATTCTGGCGTCAAGAGCCCGGTTGCGGCGTTCCCCCAGTCGTGCGTTCCCGGGCATCCGGCTCGGGTTGGGCTTGACACACAGGCCCGAATCGGGGATGCTGAAGATGCGCCGGGAACCCCGGCGAAGGCCGATGAACCCGCGAGAGGCTCGTGGAGCTCGCGGGGAACGCTGGGCCCAGGCCGAAGGGCCATGGGCGCGGCGAGCGGTCGGCCAAGGAGAACGGACATGGCGAGTGCGATCCGGATGTTGGCGTTGTGCGCTGCGCTCGGCGCGGGCGTGGTGCTTCCGACCCTGGCCGAGCCGGCCGATCCCGGCGTCATGCTCCCGCCCGCGGGACCCACCGCAACGTTCTCGCTGCGCGGGAGACAGTACTGGGTGCAGGTCACGGCGCTGCGGCAGTACTCGGGGATCATCCCAGAAGACGCCATCACACCCGTACTGGATCAAGTTCGGGTGAGATTGGGCGCTCGAGACGGCGGCCCGGTGAGCTTCTCGGTGCCCCCGTCGATCACGCTCACGCACAACAGGGAGCGGTGGTCGCCGCGGCTTGTGCCGGAAGAGGACGGTTCGGGGACGGTGGCCACATTCGTGAGCACGGCCCAGACCGTGGACTGGCCTACGGAGGCGAGCATGACGGCGTCGCTTCTCATCCGGAACCGTCGCCAGACGGCGCGGGTCTACCTGCGGGACGTTCGGCTATACACGGCCGGTCCGACGCAGTAAGAACGCGTACGCCCCGCCACAGAGTTGTGTGAAGGGGGGCTCGGTCCCCGCGCGGTTCGGGCACTTTGGAGGGTCTCGCGGGAATGGCGGGGCGTTGCACGGGAGCGTGCGAGGTGGTACGCTGCGCGGATGCCACGGACATACACAGGTGCGTTGCGAACGGGGTTGTGGAGCGTGCTGGCGGCGGCGCTGGGGGTCGTGATCGCCGCGCTGGGCGGGTGCGAGCACTCGGCGGATAAGTCGGAGATCCGGAGGGTCTTTCTCGAGTATCAACGGTGCATCGATTCCGGAGACGGGACCGCGCTCCTCCCGCTGCTCACCGAAGCATCCTTCGAACGCAACGACCGCGCACTCGCGCTGTCGACGACCGCGAGGAAGGCCGATCTGCTCGCGATGGAGCCCGTGGAGATCGTCTCCGTGCTCGCGATCCGTACCAAGCTCACGCGGAAGGACCTGAAGGACCTCACGGGGCGCCAGCTCACCGAACGCTCGGTCAACGAACAGTGGTTTGCCTCGAACGATTTCATGCTCATCCTCGAGGACTTCCAGTGGTGGAAGGACGGCGAGAACGAGGAGGCCAAGGCCCGGGTGACGATGCTGGTGCCCAGGGAGCGGTACCGACGCTACCAAGGACGCGTGACCGTGATGACCGAGGTCTCGACCGACATGTGGGTGCGATTCGTGAAGACCAACGGCGCGTGGCTGCTCGACGGGCCCACTGTCGACGCGACACGCAACCGATGGTTCAAGGAAACCGCGGCCAAAGAACGCGTATCGATCGAAACGCTCCTCGTCTCGTGGCTCACCGACCAGCTCGGCGAAAAGCTCCCTGAGAATGTCTGGCAGCCCTTGAAGTAACGTGACGCCCCGCCGTTCCTATCCTTTCGAATGAGTTCCCGTGCTTCGGCGCCGTTCTGCGTGTACCTCTTGGCCGCCCTCGCGTGTCTGGCGCCCTCGCCCGCCCGGGCGTGGGACGCCGTGGGCCACCGCATCGTGACCGTGCTGGCGCTGGAGGCGGCGAACCGGGATCAGAAGCTGCCCGCGTGGCTCACCGACGCGGCGTCGCGGGCGCAGATCGCCGATCAGTCGGTGGTGCCCGACCGGTGGCGTTCGACGCGACTGCCGCAGCTTGTGCACGTGAACTCGCCGGATCACTACATCAACCTGGAGAACCTCGAGGAGCTCGACCTGACGCTGGAGACGCTCCCGACTCTGCGGTACGAGTACGTGAAGCACGTGGCGCTCAAGCGGGCCGATCCCGGCTTCAAGGGGCGTCCCATCAACCCCGCCGCCGACCCCGAGCGGATCCGCGAGTACCCCGGGTTTCTCCCGCACGCGATGGCGGAGAACTACGCGAAGCTCCAGTCGGCGTTCCGGGTGGTGAGGATCCTCGAGGGGCTCAACGACCCGGCGCGGAAGGACCAGCTCGCGATGGCGCGGGCCAACGCGTACTCGACGATGGGCGTGCTGGCGCACTATGTCGGCGACGCCGCCCAGCCCCTGCACACCACGAAGCACTACAACGGCTGGGTGGGCGACAACCCCAAGGGGTACACGACCGAGCGGACGTTTCACGCGCAGATCGACGGCGTGGTGATCCGCGAGCAGCACATCACCGAGGCCGACGCCCGCCCGAAGCTCGACCCCGCACGGACCGTGCAGGGCGACGACCCGTGGAAGGACATCCTGGCGCACATCCAGCGCGGGTTCGCGCGTGTGGAGAGCGTCTACGAGCTGAAGAAAACCGGCGAGCTCGACGGGCCCAAGGGCAAGGAGTTTCTCAGCGAGCGCCTCGCGGACGGCGCGAGCACCCTGGGGGCGATGTACCGCGCGGCGTACGACTCGTCCGAGCCCAAGCCCAAGGACGTCGAGGAGTTTCTCAAGTACGACAACTTCACGGGCGTGAAGGAGCCACGCGGGTCCAATCCATGAACCAGTTCTCTTCCCACGTCCTGCCGTCGTCCCACGAGACGGCCTGCCACCAGCGGCACGACGTGGGCGTGATGCGGTCCCACACGCCCTTGACCTTGATGGGCTTCTCGCCGTCCTTGTCGTCGGCGGTGAAGGTGCCCACGCCGTTCTCGAAGTGACCGGTCTGGCCGGGGGTCGTGAGCACGCCGCTCTTGGCGTTGACCCAGAAGTCGTTCCAGATGCCCTTCTCGACGTCGAGCAATCGCAGGCCCATGCCGGAGAACTTGCGGCTGGGGATGCGCAGCTCCTCGACGCTGCCCACGCCGCCCAGAATGGTCCAGCAGGTGGCCTCGCCCTCGAACTCGTCCCACTCCTTCCCGTGCGGCTCTTTCAGACGCCGGTGCTTGATGGTCCAGTTCCCCGCAAGAAAATCGAACTCTCCCGGCTTGCCCTTGTTCACAGGATTCTCCTTGGCCCCAGGTCCGGGCTGGGCCGAGGCGTGCCCGGCGCACACCGCGAGGAGCCCGAGCCCCGACTTGAGAACGACACGGCGTCCTACGTCCGTCATGGATGATGCTCCGGAATAGCCCGTCGGGGTGGCGAGGGCGCGCGGCCCACCGGCCAGCTCTCCGACGGAAGCGCCGTGCGGCCAGGTCGCGTCACCGACGCACCCCGGCCCGCGCCGCGCACGCGTCATCCTACGCCATGGCGGCCTTGCTCGATCGGCGGGGGCTCACCCCATGTGGCGGATCAGCTCGGTCGCGAACTCGCTGCACTTGACCTTCTTGACCGTCGTATCCCCCTCGGCCTTCATGAGACGCTCGAAGTCGTACGTCACGGTCTTGGCGCCGATCGCGCCGTCCATGCCCTTGATGATGAGGTCCGCCGCCTCGCCCCAGCCCATGTAGCGGAGCATCATCTCGCCGGAGAGGACGACCGAGCC
>CAZTJZ010000023.1:0-30135 GCA_964614075.1 uncultured Phycisphaeraceae bacterium | reverse complement strand
TCGCCCCCGATCCCGACGCACGTGGACTGCGCGAGCCCGCGCTGGCTCGTCTGCCACACCGCTTCATAGGTCAGCGTGCCCGAGCGGCTCACGATCCCGATCGCCTTCCCGAGCTTGGCCTGCGAGACGTGCGTGTGGATGTACCCGGGCATGATCCCGATCTTGCACCCGGCGTTGGTGAAGGGATCGCCCGCGCCCGTCCCGCCGCCCGTCTTGGGCCCGGGGGTGATGACGCCCGGGCAGTTGGGTCCGACGAGGAAGACCTTGGACTTGCCCAACTCGAACTCGCTCGACCCGTTGAGCTCGTCCAAGGCCGCCCGGGCCTTGATCATGTCCTGCACGGGCACGCCCTCGGTGATGCAGCAGATCGTTCTGATCCCGGCGTCGGCGGCCTCGAGGACGGCATCGGCGGCGAAGGGCGGCGGGACAAAGATCATCGTCGCGTCGGCGCCGGTGGCCTTCACCGCCGCGTGCACCGTGTCGAAGATCGGGAGGTTGTGCTCGTCCTTGGTCCCGCCCTTGCCGGGGGTGACGCCCCCGACCATCTTCGTGCCGTAGTGCAGGCAGCCCTTGGTGTGGCTGGCGCCGAACGCGCCGGTGATGCCCTGGCAGATGACGCGGGTGTCCTTGTGGATGAGGATGGCCATAGGTGGGGAGCGTAGGGTCTTGATACGCTGGGTGCATGGCGAAGAAGCCCAAGGCCAAGAGCGAGTTCCTGGGGTGGCCCAACGTGGGCCCGGCCACGGCGGGGGATCTGAACCGCCTGGGCATCCGCACGCGGGCCCAGCTCGCGCGGCGCGACCCGCTCACGCTGTACGAACGCCTCTCACGCCTCGACGGCGTGTGGCACGACCCGTGCGTGATCGACGTCTTTCTCGCCGTCGTCGAGCACGCGAAACACGGAAAGAGCCGCGCGTGGTGGACGTACACGCCCCGGCGCAAGCGCCTCTTGAAGCAGCTGGGGTGGAGCGTGCGGGGTGGGTCGCCGGTGAACGCGCGTGCCCGCCGAGATCGCGCCTGACGCTCGCGCATCGCACGCGCCGCCGCCCGATCAGCACCTCGGCATCATAAAAATCGGCGTGGACAACGCCGCGTGCGATGACGTGCCCGGCGGAGCCCTAATCCCGGGCCGTGGGCCTGAGTTCTCGGCCTGAAAGTGCTCTTCTGCGGCGGCGGCGGATCGGGTAGACTGACACCAGGAGCGAGCGACAGCACAGGGAGGTTGGGCATGCGGATTCGCTCCGTGATTGCGACAGTTGCGGCGTTGGTAGTATCGGGCCTGTGCCGCCCGGGGCTCGCACAGACATTCGATGTCATCACGGCGCCCGGAGCGGGGCAGAGTGCACGCGCGGTCGGGGTCAGTGCCGACGGCTCGGTTGTGGGCGGCGCGTTCGCCGGTGGTGGAAGCGAGTACACCGCGTTCACATGGACCCGATCGGGAGGCCGTGTCGACATCGGACCACCCCAGGGATTCAGCGGCGTCGACTCGACGGCCTTCTCGGGCGACGGCACCACGCTGGTGGGTCTGCCCGCGTTCCGCTACCGCGGGCCCGGCACGTATCAACCGCTCGGCACGCTGGGCCCGTATCCCAACGCGTGGGCCAACGGCGTCAACGGCGACGGGAACGTGATCGCGGGCGAGGCGTTCAACAGCAGCGGCACCAGCGGCGAGGCGTGGCGCTGGACGCCCAGCGGCGGGATGCAGGGCCTGGGCCGTACGCGGGCCGGGCACACGTACAGCAACGCGCAAGCGGTCAGCCGCGACGGGAACGTGATCGTGGGGTGGAGCGGCTCGCAGACGCCCGACGCGTTCGTGTGGACCGCTCCGGGCGGGATGCAGATTCTGACACCGAACGCGGGAAGCCAGACGAATCAGGCCACGGCGGTGAACCACGACGGAAGCTACATCGCCGGAACGAGCGGATTCGCGACGATCTGGCACCAGGGAACAACAACGCCCCTGCCGCAGCTCCAGGGCTGGGCGACAATGATCCCCCACGCCATCAGCGACGACGGCAGCATCGTCGCGGGTCAGGCACGCAACCCGAGCTTCGAGCAGGAAGCCTGGATCTGGACGCAGGGGCGCGGGAGCGAATCGCTCCTCTCGTATCTTACATTCCACGGCGTGAGCGTCCCGGCGGGGTGGAGGCTCGATCAGGTGAACGGTCTCTCCGCGGACGGGACAACCATCGTTGGGCGCGCCAGGACGGGCTTGGGGCTCCCCGCCCTCGGCTTCGTCGCGACGGTGCCGACGCCGGGCGTGTGTGTCACGATTTGTGCGGCGCTTTGCGCGACTTCGCGCCGCCGGCGTGCAACCACCGCAACCTGAGCTCGTCTCGGACGTACAACCAAGCATCTCTCGCGGGGTCGTGGAGGTGTGGCGCGGCTACTCCCTCACGCTCGCCGGATCCAGACCCTTCTCGATCGCCTGGACCTTGCGCAGCCGTCTCGCGTGGCGGCCGCCCTCGAACGTGGTCGCGAGCCAGACCTCGGCGATCTTCTCGATCAGGCGCTGGCCCAGGAGATCGCCCGACAGGCACAGGACGTTGGCGTCGTTGTGGCTTCGGCTGAGCTGCGCGGTGAGCTCGTCGTGGACGACCGCGGCCCGCACGCCCGGGACCTTGTTGGCCGCGATGGACATGCCCACGCCCGTGCCGCAGACCAGCACGCCCACGTCGGCGCGTCCCTCGGCGACGTCCTTCCCGACGGCGTAGGCGCGCTCGGGGTAATCGCAGGCGTCGCCCTCGCACTCCCCGGTCACGCGGACCTCGTGGCCCTCGCGCCGGAGCTTCTCGCCCAGGAGCTTGATGGCGTTGGCGCCGCGATGGTCCGCGCCCAGTGAGATCCGCATAAAACACCTCCGGAACGGGTTCTACACGCCGCGCTCGAGCTCGGCGAGGCGTGCGGCGATGAGGGACGACAGACGCTCGGCGGTCTCGCGGTAGACGCTCGCGGGCCCGCCGATGGGGTCCTGGATGTCGCCCCCCGACGGGTCGATCGTAAACACCCGTCCGAGGGCGGAGGGGTCCAGCTCGAGCACGCCGCGGACATGCGCGCGGGTCATCGCGTAGACGACCTCGGCGTCGCGGATCAGCTCGGGGGTGAGGGCGCGCGAACGCCCGGGGGTCATCTCGTGCCCGACGCTGCGCACGGCGTCGGCGGTCTCCGGGGAGTAGGCCATCCCGTCGCTCGCCGACACTCCCGCCGAGAGGAACCGCATCGGGATCTTCGCCCGCTCCTGACGTTGATAGAGCCCGCGGGCGATGGCCTCGGCCATGGGGCTTCGGCAGGTGTTCCCGGTGCAGACGAACAGCACCAGCCGCTCCATGCGCCGGTCGATCGTGCGGGTGTCCCAGGCTCCTTCGGCGACGATCGCGTAGCCCCCTTGGGGGGTGAGACGCACCGTGGCCGAGGGACGCCCGTAGCGCGTGGGCCCGTCGTCCAGGGCGCGGGCGACGCCAGCGGGGGGTTGGTCGCGGTACGAGGCGGGGAGCTCGCGCCCCGTGCCCATGGCCAGGGCCGAGACGCGCTGCATGACGATCGGGACGCCGGCGTCTTCGAGGACGCGGCGCGTGACGGCGTGGTCGGGGACGCGCACGGCCAGCTCGCCCGACTCATCGAGGATGCCCGGCGTCACCCCCAGCGACTCCACCGCCCGCGCCAGGCTCGCCGGATCGAGCGGGATCAGGAGACGCACCGGCCCCGGGGTCAGGCGGTCCAGGGCGCGAAGGTGGACCGGCGCGGAGATGCCACAGGCGCTGATGACCGCCTGGGGGCTGGGGGCGTGCCAGGTTCGCGGGGTGGACTGGGGTCGTTGATGGCCCGCGGCGGCTTCCAGCTCGTCGAGCGCGGCGAGGGCCGCGGGGGAGGACGCGCTCGCCGCGACGCCGTAGACCGTCTCCGTGGGCAGGATGACCAACTCGCCCTGCGCGAGGGCGCGAGCCGCCGCGGCGATCGAAGCGGGATCGATCGGGGCGTGGGAACGGTCATGGCTCGTGGCGTTGGGCAACTTTGTACAGTATCCGAACGGTGGGGCGGGAAACCAAGGGACCGTGCCGGCGGGCGAAGAGGCGCCCAATCTCGGGGCGTCTACTTCGTGACGCTGCCGGGGCGCGGCGCGGCGATCTCGCACGTATCTCGTGAGCGGTTGGCCGCGACGTACGCATAGACGTGGCGGCCGACCCACTCGAAACCCGGGATGTACAGCAGGAGGGCGGGGAGGAACGCGAGAGGGCATTGGAGAAGAGCCCGGCGAACGGCGGGGTACCCGACCAGCACCCTGCCATCGCGGCACAGCATCGGCATGCCGCGGAGCGCGAGGTCGGGATCGACCGGCAGGGATTCGGGGGGCTGCGCGGATTGGTCCACGAAGTCGAGGCGGCGGAGCCAGTCGAGGGCATGGAGGACGCGTGCAGAGCGTCGGCAGAGCCCGCACTTGCCGTCGTAGAAGCAGGTGTCCCGATGGGGTGTGTTCGGGGGCACGGGAAAGTGTAGAGGCGCGAACGAACGGGGGTGCTTACTGTTGCGGGAGCAGGGGCGGATTGCGCTGGTTGTTTCGGTCGAACGGAAACAGAACCGACGATCGGGACGAACAGGAGTTGTGGGCCGCTCGCCGGAGTCGTGGATCGGGAGATCGGGTCGGACATGCCGAGGAGAAGTTCATGAGCCAGCCGCACGCACGCCGCACCGTGGCGAGCCTCCAACCCGGGTTCAGCATCATCGAGCTGCTGGTGGTGATCCTGATCATCGGGGTGATCATCGCGTTGGTGGTTCCGGCGCTGGGCGGGGTGCGTGACACGGCCAAGAAGACCGAGACCGAGAGCCTGTGCACGCAGCTGAGCCAGGCGATGAACCAGTTCCAGACGGACCAGAAGCGGTTGCCGGGGTACTTCACGCCCGCGCAGATGGGGCAGACCTCGAACCTCACGCGCGGGATGAGCGCCACCGAGAACATCATGCTCGACCTGATGGGGAGCAAGGTCAGCACGACGGCCCAGTCGGGGTGGCTCGAGGTCGGCCCCAGCGACGTGACGGCCAACAACATCTACGTCGACCCGGACGGGCTCACGGGCGCGAAGTCGTACTTCACCGTCTCGGCGAAGTACTACACGGCGCAGACCACCGACAGCGCCGCGACGGCGCGCCAGGCGGGGCTCCCGGGGCACACCGGGCCCGCGTCGAACCGCGTGAACCAGCTCCCGGATCTCGTCGACGCCTTCGGGGCGCCGATCCTGGTGTGGGTGCAGGACGACGCGGCGACGGGGAACGTGGACCCCGCCGGGCTCAACGGGCCGAGGTTCGTGAGCGAGGCGTACGAGCCCCGCCGCGCCAACAGCCGGGCGAAGTTCTACTGGGCGAGCAACGCCGCATTCCTGCAGGCCAAGGCCCTGGGCAAGAAGTCGGTGGACATGACGGCGACGGGCGCGGCGCGCCAGAGCTTCCTGAGCCGGTCCAGCGGCGGGAAGCACGTCGGCTCGCTGGGGGCGTACCTGGGCAGCACGACCAACCCCGGCCCCAACGGCCAGGGCGCGAGCAACTGGACCAGCACGAGCGTTGTGGCGAGCGATATGTTCCCGACGACGGGGCGCGGAAGCTTCGTGATCCACTCCGCGGGGCAGGACGGGATCTACATGGGCCTGCGTGCCACGAAGGGAAGCCGAGGCGCCGCGTACGCGACCGGCGCCGATGACATGGCCGAGATTGTCTACGGCAACCTGTTCAAGGACGCCGCGAACGCCCCACGCGCCACGGCGGTGGACATCCGCAACGAGTTCGACGATTTTCTCTCTGTGGGGAACTAAGAGACCTTCTCAGAACCCTACCTCTCCTTGTGGCACAGGCGTCCCGCCTGTGGTTCTTGTCTTGAACCGCTCGTGGTGCGAAGGACATTCTCCGAGAAAACGAGCCCACTTACGCCCGCCGCAACAGTTCGCGAACGCGGGTTGACAATCCGTGCCCGATCGGTCAGTGTGTGCCCTCGTGCAGCGGGCGGGCGACAACTCCGTTTTGGTCTCGCGCCGGCGTGGGCTGGCCGCCTTCACGGGCGTGGCGGCGGGGTATCTGATCGCCGACGCCGCGGCACCCATCGCGTCGGCGTACTGGTTCTGCGCCGGGCTCGCGCTGCTCGCGGTGTGCGCCGCCGCCCGGGCCGGGGTCGCGCGCGTGGCGGCGGTGTTCGCGATCGTCGCGCTCGCGGGCGGGTGGTTCACGCTCCGCATCCACGAGCGCCCCACGCGGAGCTTCGAGAGGTTCATCGAGGGGGCGGGCGGGTCGAGCCGCGACGGCGTGATCGTGACGCTCGACGCGATGCTCGTGGACGACCCGCGTCCGGTCTCGCGTGATGCGCAGGGGCTGGACCGGTTCATCGTGCGCGGGAAGAGCCAGGCGTTCCAGGTCTGGGCCCGGACGCTGCACGACGCCGGGACGCAGACCCCGGTCGAGGGATTCGTGCGCGTCATCGTCGCGGAAGAAGCGCCGGTGCCGGCCCGAGCCGGGGACTGGGTGCGGGTCACGGGCGTGGCCCGGGGTGTGCCCGTGGCGCGCAACCCCGGGCGGCACGACGCGCGGCGTTTCGCGGCCCAGGACGGGCTCGTGGGCACTTTGCATCTCTCGCGGGCCGAGCTCGTCGTGCCCCTCGCGGGCGCGGGCTCGGTGGGGGAGCGCCTGCAGAGCTCGTGGCGGCGTATGCGGGCGTGGATGCAGGCCCGGGCGCGGCGCGTGATCGACCGCGCGTTCCCCGAGGAATCCCGCGAAAAGTCGCTCGTCGAGGGGCTGCTTCTGGGCGACATGGCGCACGCGGCGCCGGAGCTGCGTTCGGCGTTCGCGCGCCTGGGGCTCGCCCACGCCCTCTCCATCTCCGGGTTTCACCTCGCCGTGATGGCCGCGGTCACGCTCTCGCTCGTGCGGCTCACGGGAGACCGCGGGTGGGTGGAGCCGGTGATCGTCGGCGTGCTCGTGATCGCGTACAGCCTCATCGTGCCCGCGAGCTCTCCCATCGTGCGTTCGGCGGCGATGGTCGTGCTCCTGCTCCTGGGCGAGGCGATGGGGCGACGCTACGACCGGCTGACGCTTCTGATCTGGATCGCCTCGGCGCTCCTGGTCTGGCGCCCGGTGGACCTGTGGTCCCTGGGGTATCAGCTGACGTTCGGGCTGACGGGGCTGTTGTTCTGGCTGGGCGGGGTGTTCCACGCGAGGCTCTTCCGCCCGGAGGTCCGGACGGACCTGGGCGAGCCGGCGGCGGGCCCGCTCAAGCGCCTGGTGCACGCCGTATTGGCGAGCGTCTCGTCGAGCGTGCTGTGCTGTGCGGCGTCGGTGCCGCTGGTGCTGTTCCGAACCGGGATCGTGAGCCCCATCGCGGTGGTGGCGACGGTGGTGGTGACGCCCGTGATCGTGGCGATCCTGTGGGTGGGGTACGCGGCGCTCTTGGTGGGATTTGTCGTGCCCGGGCTGGGCGGGGCGGCGGGGGTCGTGCTGTGGGGGCTGGCCCACGGGGCGGTGATGATGTCGGAGTGGCTGAGTGCGATCCCGATGGCGGCGGTGCGACCCCCGCCGGTCTCGGTGGCGTGGACGCTCGCGGCGACGGCGGCGTTGATCCTGCTGCTGCGGGCCGGAAGCCCGCGCCGCGCATGGGGGTGGGCGCTGCTCGCGGGCACGACGCTGTGGCTGGGCGGGGAGTGGTGGCTGGGCGGACGGTTGAGCCGGGGCGTGACGCTCCGGGCCGACATGCTCAGCGTGGGCGACGGAACGTGCGTGCTGGTCCGCAGCGGGCGCGACGCGATGCTGTGGGACGTGGGGTCGCTGACGAGCGGGCTGGGGCGCGCGGAGATTCCCGGGGCCGTGCGCGCGCTGGGGGCGTGGCGCGTGCCGGTGGTTGTCGTGTCCCACCCGGACATCGACCACTTCGGGGCGTTGCCCGAGGTCGTGGACGCGCTGGGGGTCCGCGTGGTGTACGTGGGCGAGCGGCTGATGGAGCAGGCCGGGGCGAAGCCCGAGGGCTCGGCGGCGTTCCTGCTCAACGACCTTGCGCGGCGTCGCGTCGCGGTCCGCACGCTGCGCGCGGGCGAGGAGATCCGGCTGGGCTCGTGCGTAGGGACGGTCCTCTCGCCCCCGAACGACGCCGACTGGAGCGAGGACAACGACCACTCGCTGGTGCTGCGCGTGACCGACGGCGAGGGGTCGCTGCTGCTCACCGGGGACATCCAGACCCACGCCATCGCGTCGCTCCGGCGCGCCCACCCCGCGCTGCGGGCGACGATCCTCGAGCTCCCGCACCACGGCTCGGTCAACCCGATGTCGACCGAGTGGGTGCTCGACATGGCCCCGAGCGTCGTGCTTCAATCGACGGGCCCGAGGCGTGCCGACGACCCGCGGTGGGCGCTGGCGCGGAGCGGGCGCGAGTGGCTGGTGACGGCCCGTCGCGGCGCGGTCTACGCCGAGCTGCTCCGGGGCGGGGGCGTGCGCAGCGGGGCGTGGCGAGAGGCCAACGACGTCCCGGATGCCACGCCGGATCGCGCGTGGCCGGGCGACGCTACGGCGCCGGGAACTGAGGGGCCTGGCCCGTGAGCACGCGCCACACGTCGCGGACCACCCAGCTCATGTTCTCGTGCGCGGTGCGGGTCGCCGCGGCGAGGTGGGGGGTCAGGCGCGCGTTGGGCAGCCCCAGGAGCGGGTACGCGCCGTCGAAGGGCTCGGGGTCGTGCACGTCGAGGAGGGCTTTGGCGTCCGGGTGCTGACGCAGCCAGCGGGCCAGGGCCTGCGCGTCCACGACGAGCCCGCGGCTGGTGTTCACGAGAACCGCCGAGGGGCGCATCGTGCCGAGGAAGTCGTCGCTCACGAGGTGACGGTTGGACGCCCGCGCGTCGACGTGGAGGCTGACCACGTCCGAATCGCGCCGCAGTTGATCCATCGTGACCGGTTCGGCGCCCTCGCGTTGGCCCGGGGGAATCTCGGCCAGGTCATGGAAGAGCACACGCATGGAGAAGGCCTTGGCGATGCGCGCCACCCGCCGCCCGATCCGCCCCAGCCCGACGATGCCCAGGGTCAGCTCGCCCAGCTGGCGCGGCGCGACGAGCCCCTGGCGCAGGGCGTTCCAGCGCTCGGGCGTGTGCGGCTGATCGACGTACCAGCGTGGACGCAGCGCGTCCAGGAGCATGACGAAGACGAACTCGGCGACGGCGTCGCCGTTGGCGTCGGGGGTGTGGACGACCTCCACCCCGCGGGCTCGGCAGGCGGGCACGTCGATGTTGTCCAGCCCCACGCCCGCGCGCCCGACGACGCGGAGCGCCGGTGCCGAGGCCAGCAGCGCCGCGTCCACGCGCGTGTAGGTTCGCACCACCAGCCCGTGCGCCACGCGGATCCACTCGCGGAACTCGGGCTCCTGTGCGGGTCGGCACTCGACCACGTCGCAGCGCTCACGCAGCCACGACGCCGCCGACGCGCTCAGCTCCTCGCACTGCACCACCAACGGCCTGCCACCCGGCATGACCCAAGCGTAGAGCCGGGCGCAGAGCTACGCGTACTGCTACGCGCAGAGTCACGCGTCGGGGCGGGAGGGACCACCTACCGTTGACGATGCACAGGCGTGGGATGGCGTGGCTGGCGGTGTGCGTGCTCTTGACGCCGGGGCTGTGCACGCTCGCGCAGGAGCCGGCGAGCACGCCCCCGAGCCCGCCGCAGACCACGCCGCCCGTGAAGCTCGACGAGCTTCCCCCCCAGGTTCGCCTGGGGCTGCGGGCGCACCTGCACCGGGTGAGCTTCAAGGTCGCCTCGGGGCTCGTCGTCGTCCGCGACCCGCGCTCCTACCTCGACGCGATCGCGGCGTGGACGCCCACGCTCCGCTTCCCCGTGCTCATCGATGACGGCACACGATCCTCGCGCGAGGGCATCGCCCGGTTCGCACGCGCCTTCCGCCCCGACTCGGTCGTCGAGTGGCGCTCGCCCGCCGCGGGTGAAGTCCCGGGTTGGAAAGGCGGTTGGAGCGAGGGCGACCCTGAGGCGATGCTCCGCAGCCTGCGTTCGGCGCTCGGCGCGGCGGACGACGCCGGGCTACGGGCGAGCTTCGCGGGCGGGCCCTCGCCGGGTGTCGTGGTGACGCGGGCCAAGGACGCGGCGTGGACGGCGGCGCTGGCGCTCTCGGCGGGACGAAACCAGCTTCTGGTCTTCGTGAACGCCCCGGGCGACCTCTCGGGCGTGATGGCGCCCGCCGACGCCGACGCCCTGTGCGCGCAGATCGAGCGCGCGTGCGAAGAGTCCGGCCTGTCGTGGCGTGCCGTGGGCGACTCGCTCGACGCGGTGACCCTCTGCCTCAACACGCCGGTGAAGCTGCGCGTGGACGACAAAAACGTCGCGGCCCTCTCGGACCGCGTGGGGAGACTGGGCACCACGCTCGCGCCGGGCGAGCGCTGGGCGTGGGCGGGCCAGGTGATCGGCGACGCGCCGCGCGCCGCCTACGCCGCGATGTGCTCGCTGTTTCTCACCCCAAAGAGCGCGTGGCTCTTCGACGGCTACGAGGACAAGGACCCGTGGCGGGCGTACGACGCGTCGGGGGCGGCGGCGACGCTGCGCCAGCGCGGCTTCGCCGTCGAGCTCGACGACTCGCCCAAGAACGGCGTGCGCGAGTGGCGGCTGCGGGCCGCCCGGGCCCTCGACGCCGGGCTCGTCCTCGTGAACACCAAGGGCAACGCCGATTTCTTCGAGCTCACCCCCGGGCTGGGACGCCCCGAGGACGTGCCGATCTTCCAGGGGCCCGCATTGGTGCACATGGTGCACTCGTGGTCGGCGCAGTGGCCGGCCCGGCGAGACCTCCTCTCCGGGAGGTTCCTCGAGCGCGGCGCGTACGGCTACACAGGCTCGGTCGAGGAGCCCTTCCTGAGCGCCTTTGTCGCCACGCCCGCGGTGGCGCTTCGGCTCTGCGGCGGGGCGCCGTGGGGCGTGGCCACGCGCACGGACTCGGGCAAGCTCTGGAAGATCGCGGTCCTGGGAGATCCGCTTGCTCTGGTGATCCCCACCCCGCCTCCCGAGCGGATCCCAACACCCCTCGAGGGCGCCAAAGACCTGGGCGAGATGGCGACCGCCGCGCTGCGCGCCCGCGAGTACGCCCGTGCGGCGAGGCACCTCTCCATGCTCGGACGCGACGAGCAGCTCTCCACCCTCGCCTCGGCGATGCTCCAGGAGAAGCGGGCGGAGCTCTCGTCCGAGCTGGCGGCGGAGCTGGTGCTTCCCTCCTTCCGCGCCGGGAACGCGCGCGACGTCGCCAGCCTGTTCGAGAAGCTCGACGACCACGCCCGCGCCGACCCGGAACTGCTCGACGCGCTCTGGCTCTCGGCCCTGTCGCGCCTCGACGCCGCCCCCGACGACGCGCTCCTTGCGCTTCTCTACGCCAACCTCCGCCCAGACAGCCTGGAGCGCGACGCGGTCGCGGTCGGTCGGGCGGCGTCGCGGAAGCTCGGCGTGGCGAGGGCCATCGCCAGCCTCGACGCGATCAAGACCGAGCGGAAGACCGACGCCGAGCGCGAGGCGATCTCTCGCGCCATCGCCGCCCTCCGCACGCGGTGAGCCGCGGGAACATTACCGCGCCAACACGGCGTGCTCGATGAGACTGGCTCCGAACCCTACCCCATCTCGTGGCACAGGCGTCCCGCCTGTGGCTTCTTCTTCTTCTTCTTCTTCTTCCTTCTCGTGACCCCGAATCAGCCTCTTCGATTCGGCTCACGACAATCCGCCGAGGCTGCGAAGGGCAACTTCTTACCGAGTGTTCGCGAACCGCTGCTCGATCAGCTCGGCGGCACGGGCCGCACCGTTCTCTCCGGAGATCGCCCGGGCCAGGGCGGCGGCGCGGTCCGCGTGCCCTCCCTCGTCGATGAGCCGGATCGCTCGGGCGAGGCGGTCGCCCGTGGCCTTGCCGTGACGCACCACCTCGGCGCAGCCCAGGCGTCGCAGCCTCGCGGCGTTGTCGAACTGATCGTGCGCCATGGGCGACACGATCGAGGGACGCCCGGACCGCATCACCTGGGCGCACGTCCCGATCCCGCCGTGGTGCACGATCAGCCGCGCGCGGGCGAACAGCGCCGAGTACGGCACATACGTGAACGCCCGCACGCCGACGGGGAGCTGACTCGGGAGATACTCCCGGCGCCCCACCAGCAGCACGCCGCGCCGCTCGGCGAGCCGGCACGCCAGCGCGGCCTGCGCGTAGAACTTCCCCGGTGAGTGCACGCCCGCGGTGCCCAGCGTGAACACCACCGGCGCCTCGCCCTCGTCCAGGAAGCGGTCGAGCTCCCCGAGCTCTTGGGTCTGCTCGAACGCGGCGTCGTGCCACGCGAACCCGCACACCCGGGAATGCTCCGGGTCGCCGGGGAGCGGCCCGCGAAGCTCGGGCGACCACAGGCCCAGCACCAGCGGGCCCACCGTGCAGTCCCGCAGGAACAGATCGCGCTGGCGGGGAAGCCCGAGCTCGCGCCGCAGGCGGTTGCCCGCGCCGTCGAGCATCCAGCGCATCGCCCACCGTCCGATCGAGACCTGGAGACGGACCGCGCGGGGCGAGGGGTCCGACTTTCTCCACCCCGACATGACCAGCGTGTCGCGAGGATTGAACCACACGCACGGCGAGAGCACGACGGGCACGCTCGCCACGCCCGCCTGCTCCGCCGCCCACGACGCGCCGAGGCAGACGGGATGGGTGAGCACGGCGTGGCAGGGGATCTCGCGCAGCCAGCGCTGCGTGGCCAGAAACGTGCTTCGCGCGTGCTTTACCGCAAGCTCGCGCATGACGTACAGCGGGCCCAGGACCGGGTGCATCGCGGGCGTTCCGCGGATCATCTCGCCGAGGTCGGCGTGCACGCCGCTCTCCAGGCACTCCACGCCCGCGGCCTCGATGATCTCCCGGAAGTAGCCGTTGGTCACGATCCCCGCGCGGTGCCCGCGGTCGCGCAGCGCGCACGCCAGCGCGATGAACGGATGAACATCGCCGTGCGAGCCCGCCGCGACGAGAAGGAAGTTCATGCCCGGCTACTCTTGCCCATGCCCCTGCTCTCGGTGAACATCGACCACGTCGCCACGGTACGCCAGGCACGCTACCGCGGCGGGAAAGACTACGGCGAGCCCGACGCGGCCCGCGCCGCCCACGAGGCCGAGCTCGGCGGCGCCGACGGCATCACCGTCCACCTCCGCGAGGACCGCCGTCACATCACCGACCGCGACGTGCAACTCATCCGCTCTATCTGCCGCGTCAAGTTCAACCTCGAGATGGCCGCCACGCCCGAGATGGTCGCCCTCGCCCGATCCCTCCGCCCCCACACCGCGATGCTCGTCCCCGAGGGACGCACCGAGGTCACCACCGAGGGCGGGCTCAACGTCAAAGGACAGAAAAAAAAGCTCCGCGAGGTCGTGCGACGGCTCAAGGGCGCGGGGTGCTTTGTCTCGGCGTTCCTCGACGCCGATCTCGCGCAGGTCGAGGCCGCCCATGAGCTCGGGTTCGACATCTGCGAGGTCCACACGGGCCCGTACGCCCACGAGTTCCTCAGGGCGGGCGGCGACCTGCTCAACCTCAGGCTCCAGGACCAGCTCGGGCGCGTGGCCGAGGCGGGGGGCGATATCCGCGCGGCGGGAATGCGGTTCAACGCGGGGCACGCCCTCAACTACACCAACGCGGGGCCCATCGCCGTGCTCCCGGGCGTGGGCGAGCTCCACATCGGGCACGCGATCGTGAGCCGGGCGGTCTTCGTCGGGCTGCGTCAGGCCGTGCGGGACATGAAGGACATCCTGGTCCACGCCGAGCGTCACGCGGGCGCGGAGGGAGACACGCGATGAACGCGATCGACCGCTACCGGCGTCTGCAGGTCTACGAGACCGAGGCCAACCGCCGTGCCCTCGACTCGCTCCTCACCGTGCCCGACGAGCAGCGCTCGAGCCGGGGCTACGCGCGGGCGGTCCAGCTCCTGCCGCACGTGCACCTGGCACGCCGCGTCTGGCTCGCGAGGCTCGTGCCGCGCCCCTACGAGATGCCCGCCGATTGGTTCCCGTCGTGGAGCCTCGACGAGACCCGCGCCTACGCCGCCGACGCCGACCGGGACTGGAGCGTGTACCTCACGGCCCTGACCGACGCCACGCTCGCGCGCGAGGTCCGCTACACCAGCAGCGAGGGCCAGAGCTTCGCCAGCCTCGTCGAGGACGTGCTCATCCACGTCTACAACCACTCGACGTACCACCGCGGGCAAGTTGCCCGCCTCGTGAGCGAGTGCGGCGGGAAGCGGGCCGTCACGGACTTCATCGCCCTCACCCGCCGCCCCGTCTAGCACCCGGCCTCGAACCGCGCGAGGTAATAGACCAGGTCGTCGATGGTCACCCCGCCGTCCGGACGGCCCGTCGAGGTCCCGTCGTCCAGGTCCGCGCCCGTGTCCCCGGCCTCGAAGAGCGTCAGGAAATACAGCAGATCGTCGATGGTCACCCCGCCGTCGCACGCCCCGGGCGTTCCCGGATCGAACACGTCGGCCACGCACAACGCCACCTCCACCGCGTCGGTGACGAGCGAGCACGCCCCGGCGGGATTGATGAGCAGGCAGTCGTACATCCCGGTGCTCTGCACTTCCCAGCGCTGCAGGGTCAGCGTCGGGCCGTCGCCCCCGGAGACCGGCACGCCGTTGCGGCGCCATTGGTACACGATGGGCGCGTGCGACGCTGCCGCTTCGACGGAGATGCTCAGCGTCGCCTCGTGGCAGAACCGCCGGGGCGTGGGCTGCGTCCGCACAAACAGGCACGACTCCAGCGCCACGCCGTCCAGCGGGACCGTGTCGAACGTCGAGTTGGACTGGAGATTCGTGAGGCGGAGCGTGAGGTCGCCCGGCACCGGGTTGGGTAGGTTGAACTCGACCGCGTAGACCGCCCACACCCCGCCGCCCGGCGCCGGCCTCGTCGTCAACGCCCCCTCCGTGGCCAGGTCAAACGTGCGGGAGAAGCTCCCCAGATCCACCCGCAAAGAGGTCTGCGGCGCCGAGGTGTGGAACCGGATCCGCGCCAAAGACCCCAGCGGGATCGACGCTGGGATGGTGATCGGCCCTTGCTCCAGGATGTCCCCGTCGTTGAGCGCCACCGCGAAGCCCTCGTCGAAGGTCGGGTACCGCGTCGAGTGGTACGCGTAGCTGGGCTCGCCCAGCGTGTCGTGGACCAGCCGCCACCCCGACAGAAGCGAGGCGTCGCCCCCGACGAGGTAGCGGTAGTTCTGGGGGACAAACTGGAACCCCGGCTGCTCGAACGAGCCGTTCGCCAGCAGGTTGGTGTTCTGAGCCGCCGCCGACCCAACCCCGACCAACCCAACCCCGAGGGCGCCAACCCAGCGGGCGAGGGACCGGGCCGCGAAACAGACGCGAACGAAAGGGGGCGAGTTGTTCATGGAAGGAACAGACTAGACGCACGCGGCACGACCGACAAGCACAAAGATCACCCGGAGCGCCGAGAATCCGCCGTGAATTAGGGCGATTTGGCATCAACCATGGCAAACCCGCCAGAGGCTTCGGGCCCGACCGGTCGTCGAAAAAAAGCCCCTGGAACGGTCCCCACCCGCGATTTTCGTGCTTGCGGACGGGTCGGGAACGGTTACACTGGCCCCGGCGGCCCTTCGGGGCGGCCGTGGGATCATTCTGTCGCGAGTTTGGCCAGGAATCGAGGCGGCCCATTTCCACGTCCATCACGGATCGTGGGGGCCAAGCAGGAGGTCGGCATGAGCGCAAAACGGGCGTCGCGTGGAGGTCGTGTCGGAGCTCTGGCCCAGGCTGTGGTTGGGGGAGTGGGCCTGAGTTTGCTCGTCTCCGCCGCCGGGGCCGCCGGACCGGACGTGATCGTCGGCGATCTCATGGACATGGATAACTACACCGCGTCCGGCGCGATCACCGGGATCCGCGCCTACGCGGTCGGCACGACCTCGTGCAACATCGGCGACACGCCGCTGGAGTGGATCAGCACGACCAGCCGCCACCCCGTGATCGGCCAGGGGCTCTACCGCCTCAAGGACGGCCGATTCCGGCAGATCGGCCAGTCGTGGCTCAAGCACGGCTTCACCGCCCTCCAGCAGAACGTCTGCTCGAACAACTGCGTCGCCAATCCCAACGGCACGCGCCTGGGCGTGCTCTGCTCGGACCCCTACGTTGCCTCCCTCAATGGGTCGCAGAACCGCCTGGGCCCCAAGTCCGAGGTGAACGCGACGACCGCGATCTATCCGTACCCGTACATCAACCAGGGCTCGGGCAACGCGACGCTGATGAAGCGTCTGCAGGTCGCCGACAGCGACATCGTGCCCGACGGCTCGCAGTACTTCATCTCCGGGATGTACGTCACCTTCGACGACACCCAGAGCCACAACAACATGAACAACCAGTCGTACCGGCGTGTCACGCTGGGCACGGGCGCGACCAAGGACTTCGCGCTGGTGGACCAGACGCAGCGTCAGCGCTCGGTGCTCTACGCCTGGCAGGACCACGGGCTGGGCGCCAACACGCCCGACCCCAACGTGGTCATCACCACCGCCGACATCAACGACGGCGCGAACGTCTCCGAGCGGTTCATCGTGGCCTCCAAGGCCTGGCTGGTCTCGCAGGGCGTGTACCACTACGAGATCGCCATCCACAACTACAACTCCGATCGCAGCGGCGCCGGGCTGAGCATCCCGCTCCCGCCGGGCGCGGTGGTCTCCAACGCCGGGTTCTGGGCGGTGCCGCACCACAGCGGCGAGCCCTTCAACACCACCCCCTGGACCATCAACACGTCGGCGAGCTCCGTCGACTGGCACGTGGTGGGCACCTACACGCCCAACCCCGCCCCGCCCGCGCCCCAGACCGCCGACACCGCCAACGCCCTCCGCTGGGACACGGTGTACACCTTCTGGTTCGACTGCAACATGCCCCCGGACAACGGGCAGGCCTCGCTCGAGCTCTTCAAGCCCGGCACGCCCACGCACCTGAGCCTGGGGCTCAAGGTCCCCAGCCTCACCGGGCAGACCCGCCCCCAGAACGACGACATCGTCTTCGCCGCGCCCGTCGGCTCGGGCACCACGCAGTTCACGACCTTCGGCGGAACGACCGACGGCAACACCGAGGCCTGCGGGCAGATCGGGAATGACGTCTGGTATCGCTACACCCCCGCGTGCACCGGCACCGCGACGGTGAGCCTGTGCGGCACCGCGTGGGACACCCGCGTCGCGGTCTACGCCAACTCGACGACCGTCCCCGCCGCCAACTCCGCCCTCGCCTGCAACGACAACAACCCCCTCTGCAACGAGGGCGACGGGAGCCAGTCGATGGTCTCCTTCCCCGCCGCCGCGGGGACGACCTACCTGCTCCGCATCGGCGGGGCCAACGGCGCCGCGGGCGACGCGACCATGACGATCACCGCGCCGACCTGCCCGACGGGCGGCCCGCCCGCCAACGACGCCCGCGCCAACGCCCAGTGGGTCAGCGATGGGCAGGTGGTGACGGGGAGCACCACCAGCGCGACCAACGACGGGACCAGCGCCTGCGGGAACAGCAACGCCGCCGCGGACGTCTGGTTCCAGTACCGCCCGCAGACCGCCGGGACGATCTTCTTCTCGTCCTGCAACAGCCTCTTCAACACGGTCCTCTCCGTGATCAACCAGACCACGGGCCAGGCGATCGCCTGCAACGACGACGCCGCCGCCGGCCCGTGCGCGGGCACCACCCGCTCCTACGCCGCCATCGTGGGCACCCCGGGCACGACCTACCTCGTCCGTCTCGCGGGGAGCGGGACGCAGCGGGGCAACTACACCTTCACGGTGACCGGCGGCGGGGGCGTGATCCCGCCCGCCAATGACACCTGCCCCACGCGCACGCTCATCACCGGCGCCTCCACGCCCTTCACCACCATCTCCGCCCAGACCGACGGGCCCGCCAGCTCGCTCTGCGAGAACAACGGCACCAACCAGGTCACCAACGACGTCTGGTTCGCCTGGTCGCCCGCCACCTCGGGCCGCTACCTCATCAAGACCGGCGCCACCACCAACTACGACGCGCGTCTCGCGGTCTACTCGGGCGTGGGCTGCGCCAACCTCGACTCACGCCTCATCACCTGCAACGACGGGCCCACGAACGGCTCGGCGCTGGTGCTCTCGGCGGCGGCGGGCGACGCCTACCAGCTCCGCGTCGGCGGCACCAACGGCGCCGCGGGCAGCGGCACGATCGAGATCAGCAGCGTCCTTTGCGCCGCCGACCTCGCCGGCGCCGGGTGCGCCCAGCCCGACGGGTACTGCCCCGACGGCGGGGTCACCATCGACGACCTCGTCGCCTTCGTCACCTCGATGAGCGTGGGCGGGAGCATCGCCGACATGGACGACGGGTCGGGCACCGGCACGCCCGACGGCGGGGTCACCATCGACGACCTCATCTACTTCCTCGGGCACTACGCCGCCGGCTGCTAACGCGCGAAAATCTCAGGCCCCACTCGCCCGCGGGACGCTTTCCCGCGGGCGTTTTATTTTATCGCATGACTCATCTCCTCCGTCGCTCCACGCGAAGCACAAGGCCAACGGCGCGGGATACGATCGCCCCGTCGAGAGACCGGGGTGATTTTTTTTCGGGTGGGGTTTCGGGGAGCACATCCATGACGTTGATCCGCATGCGTTCGCGGTCGTGCCTGGGCACGGGTCTGGCGGTTCTGGGTGTGGGCGCCGCCGTCGCGACCGCGGCCGACCCGGAGGTCTCGCTGCGCGTCGCGGCGATGTCGGGGCAGCAGGTCCCGGGCCTGGCGAACGGCGTGGTGTTCAGCAGCTTCGACTCCACGAACAACTCGTTCTCGTGGGACACCGGGCCCGTGCTCAACGGGAGCGGCGACCTGGCCTTCCGCGCGGACTTCCGCGAGGGCTTTGTCCCCGCCGGGAAAGGCATCTGCACGCGCCTCGCCGGCGTGCTGGGCGTCGCGGCGCGGGAGGGCGCCCCCGCCCCGGGAACCGCCGTGAACTTCCTCTCCTTCTCGCCTCCCCTTCTCAACGGGGCGGGGCACATCGCCTTCGTGGGGCGCCTCGAATCCAGCCCGTTCGTCACCGACTACGGCATCTGGAGCAGCGTCACGGGCGCGCTCACCCTCGCCGCCCGCGAGGGCGACCCCGCGCCGGGCGTGGGCGTGGGCGTCCTGTTCGGGGATCTCGAACCCCAGACCTACACGCTCCACCTGAACAACAACGACCACCTCGCCTTCGACGCGGGGCTCGCCGGCGCGGGCGTCACCGCGTCCAACGACCTCGCGATCTTCACCACCCACCCCGCCACGCTCGCGCTCGTCGCCCGCGAGGGAAGCCAGGCGCCGGGGCTCGCGCCCGGTGTCGTCCACGCCGACGACGGAGCGTTCCTGGAGTTCGGCTTCAACGACCCCGGCGATCTCGTCTTCGTCACGAGGCTCTCCGGGCCCGGCGTGACGTCGACGGTGAACGACTCGGCGATCTTCCACGGCGGGACGGGCGCCCCGGTCCTCGTCCACCGCGCCTCCGAGGCCGTGCCCGGGGTCGCCGCCCCGGGGGTCTCCAGGATCCTCTTCTCCGACGTGCGGATCGACACCGCCGGCCAGGCGATCTTCCTCGCCAGCTTCCGCGAGCCGCCCTCCAACATCGTCCGCGTCGGGGTCTTCGCCGGATCGTTCACCGCGGGGCTCCAGCTCCTCGCCGCCGAGGGCGAGCCCGCGCCCGGCGCGGGCACGACCTTCGCCACGCTCGGCGCCTTCTCGAACCTCGCGCGGAGCGCTTCCGGGAACGTCGCCTTCGAGGCACGCCTGGCCAACGGCGACCGCGCCATCTTCACCGACCTCTCGGGCTCGCTCACCATGCTCGTCCGCACGGGCCAGCAGCCCCCCGGCGCCCCGCCCGGGAGCGCGTTCAACTTCTTCCACAGGATCTCCCTCAACAACGACCACCGCATCGTCGTCCCCGCCGCGGTCACCATCCCCGGCGGCCCGGCGGTCAACGGCGTGTGGATGAACGACTCGTCCGGGGCGCTCCGCCAGGTCATCCGCGCCGGCGACACCATCGACATCAACCCCGACCCCAACGTCACCGACTCGCGCGTCGTGCGCGACTTCGCGTTCCGCTCCACGCCCTCCGCCCGAGGGCTCTCCGACGCCAGCGAGGTCGCGATGGGCGTGCTCTTCCGAGACCCCGACCCCTCGGGCTTCTTCGTCTGGGCGATCCTCCTCGCCTCCATCGACGAGGGCTGCCCCGCCGACCTCGACGACGGCTCGGGCACCGGCGCCCAGGACGGCGGGGTCACCATCGATGATCTCGTCTACTTCATCGGCCAGTTCACCGCGGGCAGCACCGAGGCCGACCTCGACGACGGCTCGGGCACCGGCACCCAGGACGGCGGGGTCACCATCGACGACCTCGTGTATTTCATCGAGCACTTCACCTTGGGCTGCTAGAGAACTGCTAGACGCGCGGCGCGCCAAGCCGAAGCCCACGCCCCGGGCCATCGCCTCGCGCGGGCTCTACGCTGTCCCATGCCCGTCCGCCGAGTCTTTCTCGGGTGGGATCGTCCGCTCCTCTCCGAGGCGGCGTCGTGGTTCCTCGAACAGGCCAGTACCCCGCTGAACTTTGGCGACGTGCTCTGCGTCACCCCGGGCGGAAGGGCCGGACGCCGGCTCCTCGCCTTGCTCACCGAGGCCAGCGGGGCGATCGTCCCTCCCCGCGTGATCACCCCCGCGGGGCTGCTCGCCGAGTTGCTGCCGCCCGCGCCGGGCCCGATCGCCGGCCCGCTCGAGCAGGCCGCCGCCTGGGGGCGCGCGATCCGCGCGCTGCACCACGACGATCTCCACACGCTCCTCGCCGCCCCGCCCGAGCCCGACGACGACACGGCGTGGTTCGAGCTGGGCGAGATGCTCGCGCAGACGAGCGAGGCCCTCGCGTCCGAGGGGCTCCGCATCGCCGACGCCGCCGAAGTCGCCGACCGCATCGCCCCCCAACGCGACCGCGACCGCTGGCGGGCCCTGCGCCTCGCCGACGCCGACCGCCGTCGCCTGCTGCACGACGCGGGGCGTCGCGACGAGCTCGACCACGCGCTCGCCGTGCTCTTTGGCGACCAGTTGGCAATGCCCGGCGGCGTTCGCGTCGTCGTGCTGGTGGGGATCCTGGAGCTCCCCGGGCTCGTCGCGCGCGCCCTGCGCGCGCTCCCGGGCGAGGTCGTGGCGCTCGCGGGCCTCCCGCCCGAGCACGAGGGGCTCCTGGGCGACCTGGCCCTCGCGGCGGGCCAGAATGGGCCCGCGCTCCCCACGCCGCCGATCCAGCCAGGCCGTCTCCTCGTGGGCGACACACCGGGCGACCAGGCCCTCGCCGCGCTGCACGCCCTCGAGAGTCTGAGCGGCACGCTCGCGTCCGACCGCGTGGTGATCGGGGTTCCCGATTCGGAGGTCGCCGGCGCGCTGGAGCGACAGGCGCGGGAGGCCGGGCTCCTCGCGCGGTCCGCCGCGGGCACGCCCATCGAGCGGACCGCGCCCGCGCGCCTCCTCGCGGCCTGCGCCGAGCATCTCCGCACGCGCACCCACCACGCCTGGGGCTCACTCCTGCGCCACGCCGACTTTGAACGCGCCCTCGCTCGCCATCTCGGGTCGCCCCTCCCCGCCGCCAGCGAGGCGTGGCTCGCGACCCTCGATCGGTACCTCGAAGACCGCGTGCAGTCGCGCGCGAGCGTCGAGGAGTTCAACCCCCGAGACCCCGACGAACGCGCCCTCGCCCATGTCCTCCGCGCCACCCACGAGATGCTGGGCCCGTTGGCCTCGACCTCCCGCCAGCCGGCGTCGGCGTGGAGCGACGCGATCCTCGCCCTCCTCGCGCGAATCTACGCCGGGCGGGTGCTGCGCGCGAACGTCCCCGAGGAGCAGACGATCCTGGCCTCGTGCCAGCAGCTCCACGCCGCCGCGGTGGAGCTCTCGCGCCTCGGGACGCTCTCGCCCCGCGCGACCTCCAGCGAGGCCATCGACATGCTCCTCGCGCGGGTGAGGGGACGCGCCGTCCCGGACGAGCCCGACCCGGAGGCGGTCGAGATGCTGGGGTGGCTCGAGCTCGCGCTCGACGACGCCGACGCCGCCATCGTCACCGGGTTCAACGACGGCGTCGTGCCCGCGAGGCTCGCCGCCGACCCGCTCCTGCCCGGACCGCTCCGCCGGGCCCTGGGGCTCCCCACCGAGGACTCGCGGGCGGCACGCGACGCCGTCCTGCTCAACCAGATCGTGCGCTCGCGCCCGAACGCCTGGCTCATCGCGGGGCGTCGATCGCTCACGGGCGATCCGCTCCGCCCGAGCCGCCTGTTCTTCGCGTGCCCGGACGACGAGGTCCCGTCGCGCGTGCGCCTCTGGGTGGGGGAGGAGCGCGAACGCCCCCCCGCCTCGCCACGCGAACGCGAGTCCTCGGGCTTCTTCTCCCGACCCGTCCTCCCCGCCGAACAGCCCAGTTTCCTCCGCGTGACGGCGTTCCGCGACTACCTCCGCGCTCCCTACCTCTTCTACCTGCGCCATGTCCTGCGCCTGCGCGAGCTCGCCCCCGACGCCCCGGCGATGGACGCCCCCGCGTTCGGCGACGTGCTCCACGACGCGCTCCGCGTGCTGCCCACGCTCGACCCCGCCACGCTCCGCAGCAAAGCCCGCCTCGCCCGCGCTCTCGACGACCGCCTCCGCGCCCTCGCCCGCGAACGCTTCGGAAAGAGCCCCTCTCCCGCGCTCCAACTCCAGGTCGAACAGGCCTCCGCCCGTCTTGAGCGAGCCGCGGAGTGGCAGGCCCAGCGCGCCCGCGAGGGCTGGACCATCCTCCACGCCGAGTGGGACCCCCGGGCTCCGGAGAATGCCAGCGCCGACCCGCCCGCGCTCATGGTGGACGGCGTGGCGATGCCCCTGCACGGACGCATCGACCGCATCGACGCCCACGAAACACGCGGGCTGGAGCTCCTCGACTTTAAGACGGGCGACCGCGTGCGCCCCCCCGACGCCACACACCGCACGGGCGGCGAGTGGCACGACCTGCAGCTCCCGCTCTACCGCCACCTCGCCCACGCCGTCACGCGCGACAACCCCGTCGCGCTCGGGCTCGTCTGGATCGCCGGCACCGACCGACCCGTCGAGAGACTCCTCGCCGCGTGGAAAGAAGATGACCTCGCCTCGGCGGACCAGACCGCGGAGCGCGTCGTCCGCCGCGTCCGCCAGGGAGAGTTCGCGGAGCTCGGGAACCCCGCCGCGTACGCCGGAGCCTTCGCCGCCCTCGCGGGCGTGGCCCACATCGCCCCGCACGAGGGTGCCGCCGAATCCCACGCCGAACTCCCGGATTCCGGAGAGGACGAAGGGGACGACGCGTGAGCGATCAGGGCGTCCATCCCGAGCTCATCCTCGCCTCCGCGGGCACCGGGAAGACCTACCGCCTCACCGGGCGGTACCTCGAGCTCCTCGCCCTCGGCGTGCCCCCCGAGCGCATCCTCGCGACGACGTTCACGCGGAAAGCCGCCGGCGAGATCGCCTCGCGCGTCCTCGCACGCTTGCTCGAAGATTCGCCCCGCGTGCCCGCCGCCGGCGCGACCCTCGTCGCCTTCGCGCGCACGCTCCACCGCGCCAACATCCTGACCCTCGACGCGTTCTTCATCCAGACCGCCGGCGTCTTCCGCCTCGATCTCGACCTCGCCCCGCGCTGGCGGATCCTGGAAGACGACGAGGACGCCGCCCTCCGCGCCGAGGCGGTCGAACGCCTCCTCCGCGACGCCCCGCTTCGCGAATCCGTCGAGCTCTTCCGCCTCATCGCCCCCAAGCCCTACAGCATCGACGTCCTGGGCTCGATGCGCCGCGCGGTCGAGCAGGGCCACGCCGCGTTCCTCGCCACAACCCAGAGCGCCTGGAGCGCCTGGCGCCCGGGCAGGCGCGTGCTCGAGAGCCCGCGGCTCGAATCGTGCGTCGAGGCCCTCGCTCGCCTCGATCCGCCCCTCAACAAGGACGACACGCCCAACAAGAGCTGGCTCCAGGCCATCGAGAAGGCGCAGCTCTTCGCCGGGGCCCTCGACTGGGAGTCCTTCCTCGCGAGCGGCCTCCCCAAGGCGTTGCTCGAGTCCAAGCCCACGTTCTCACGCCTGCCCCTGCGCGAGAGCGACCTCGAGATCCTGCGCCCGCTCGTCGACCACGCCGGGGCGGTTCTCCTTCGCAAGCTCGCCCGACGCGGCGAGGCGCTCCACGATCTTCTCACACGGTTCGATCGGCACTACACCCAGCTCAAGCGCCGCCGCGGGCTCGCACGGTTCGACGATATCCCGCGCCACCTGCGCCACGCCGCCGCCGACTCGCTCAGCGAGCTCTTCTTCCGCCTCGACGCCCGACTGGACCATCTTCTCCTCGACGAGTTCCAGGACACCTCGCGAGACCAGTTCCTCGTCTTGGAGCCCCTGGCCGACGAGATCCTCTCCGGCGGCACGGGCGCCGCCCCCGACACGCCCGCCGGGCGATCGTTCTTCTGCGTGGGCGACGAGAAACAGTCGCTGTACCGCTGGCGCGACGCCGAGCCCGAGCTCCTCCCGGCGCTCCCCCAGCGCTGGCCCCAGCTCGCGCCCGCACGACTCAGCGAGAGTCGGCGATCCTCGCCCGTCGTGCTCGACGCGGTGAACCGCGTCTTCGCCTCGCTCGCGGAGAACCCGGCCTTCGAGGGCACCCAGGGCGACCGACGCACCGGCGAGGCATGGTCGCGCCGCTTCCGCACGCACACCGCGCACCGCAAGAACCTCTCCGGGTTCGTGCGCCTCGTCGAGTTCCCCGACCTCGCCCCGGACACCGCTGGGCGCCGAGAACTCCTGAGGCTCGCCGCCCGGCGCATCCACGCTCTCCTCGCCCTCGCCCCGGGCGCGTCGATCGGCGTGCTGCTCCCCAAGCGCCGCGCCCTCCCGCGCCTGATCTTTGAGCTCGAGCAGCTGGGCATCGCCGCGAGCCAGGAAGGGGGCAACCCGCTCACGGACTCACCCGCCGTCGCCGCGGTGCTCGCGCTCCTCCGCATGGCGGACCACCCGGGCGACACCGCGTCACGTTTTCACGTCGCGACCTCGCCCCTGGGGCCGATCGTGGGGCTCGCGCGTGAGGACTGGTCCCTCGACACCGCGTCCAGACGCGTCGCCGCACGCGTGCGCGAACGCATCCTGCGCGACTCCCTGGCGGGCGTCCTGGAGTGGCTCACCAAGAACGCCGCCGCCGCCTGCTCGCCGCGAGACCGCGCCCGCCTCGCCCAGCTCGTCGACCTCGCCATCGAGTTCGAGCCCAGGGCGTCCACCCGGGTCTCGGAGTTCATCGCCCGCGTCGAACGCCGCCACGTCGAGTCGCCGACCTCCGCCGGCGTGCGCGTCATGACCGTCCACGCCAGCAAGGGGCTCGAGTTCGACCTCGTCGTGCTCCCCGATCTCGACCAGCCGCTCCTCACCCAGACCCCGGGCGTCATCGTCCACCGCCCCGGCCCCCTCGCCGAGGCCGACCTCGCCTGCCCCTACCCCAACCAGACCCTCCGCCAGCTCGACCCCACCCTCACGGCCCTGTACGAGCACGCCCGCGCCCACGAGCTGAGCGAGGACCTCTGCACGCTCTACGTCGCCATGACCCGCGCCCGCGTCGGTGTCGAGATGCTCCTCGCCCGCGCCCCCAAGGACACCTCCACGTCCCTCACCTTCGCCCGGATCCTCCGCGGCGCGCTCACGCCGGGCGATCCTGGAATCCCGGGCGTGCTCTACGAGCGCGAGACACCAGGCTGGGAGAACGACTGCACCCCCACGCCGCCCCCGCCACCCCCCGCGAGAGAGCTCCGAGTGAGACTCCTGCCCCCGGACCCCGCGCACACCCGCCGATGGCGTCACGATTCGCCCTCGGCCCTCGCCGCGCGAGAAGGCGTGGACCTCGCCGACCTGCTCACCCTCGACCGCGCGGGCGCGGACGTTGGGACGCTCATCCACGCCTGGTTTGCCCTTGTCTCCTGGCCTGATGAGCCCGAGCCAGACGACGACGCCCTCGTTGCCGCCGCCCGCCGTCTCGCCGCCAGCCCCGCCACCATCGAGGCGCACCTCCCGCTCTTCCGCGCGTGGCTGCGTCACCCCGCGATCGCCTCGGCCCTCGCCCGACCCGCGGGCGACCCCCTCCTCTTCCGCGAGCACCCCTTCTCGTGCGTCGACGGGTCGGGCGAGCGGCGACTCCTCTCCGGACGGTTCGACCGGCTCGTCATCGTCCCGGGCCAGAGCGCCCTCGTCCTCGACTTCAAGACCGACGAACTCGCCTCCGAAGAACGGCTCGCGCAGAGCTCGGCCTCCCACACGCCCCAGATGCTCGCCTACGCCCGAGCCGCCGCCCGACTCGCCCGCCTCCCCCTCAACCGCGTCCGGGCCCGCCTCGTCTACCTCCGCGCCGCCCGGGTCATCGACGTGGCCTGCTCCTAGTGGCCTGCTCCTAGTGGCCAGCTCCTAGTGGCCAGCTCCTAATGGCGTGCTTCGAGTGGCCTGCTTATACGAAACCGGCTCCGAACCCGGCCCCCCTCGCTCCGCGAGCGGAATCAGCAGGGACCGCCCCCCACCCAACTTCCGTCGGCTTGTACACATTGTGCGACAAACGAACGCCAAACTTGCCAAGCGTCTTTGCTTCCGCAACACTACCACCCTTATGAAGACCAACGCCCTCGTGCACATCCTCGCCGCCGGCTTCTGCTCCTGCTCGCTCCAGGCGTGCCAGGAGGGGGCGGCCAGCGTTCCCCAGCCCGCAAGCGCCTCCACCCCCCACGCCGCTCCCGTCTCCATCGACGGGCTGTTCGGCGACTGGGCCGGCGACTCGGTGATGCGCGCCGACGCCCACTACCTCTACTTCCGGTTCACCATCCTCGACCACGAGTGGACGCTGCAGGCCTCCGACACGCCCGTCGCCCTCATGATCGACACCGATGACAGCAGCGCCACCGGACGTGTCTTCAACCTCCAGGACATCAACACGCTGGGTGTGGACCTGGTGATCCAGTTCGCCCCCGCGTCCAAGGAACGCCGCGGCGTGATGGCCTACGCCCTCGACGCCGCCGGAACACGCACCCCCGTTCCCACCGACGATCTCGACGTGATCTTCGCCCCCACCTACGCCTCCCAGTGGTACGAGATGCGCATCGCCCGCGGCGCCGCGAACCTCACCGCCCTCCCCCAGGGCGGGATGCGTTCCCGCGGCCAGACCGCCTCCTTCGCCTGCACCCTCACGGGCGACGACGCCCCCAAGGACTACTCCGATCCCGTCCGGGTCGTCTGCCCCGAGGCCAGCGCGACCCCAAAGCTCTCCGACGCCAGGCTCCCCGCGTGCCCCGAAGGCGGCGTGCGCGTCGTGTCCTGGAACGTCCTGCGCAGCGGGCCCGACTCCGACGCCAAACGCGAGCAGTTCAAACGCATCATCCAGGCCCTCAACCCGGACATCATGCTCCTGCAGGAATGGGAAGCCCCCAACGCCGAGCACGTCCAGAGCTGGTTCACCGCCGTCGCCAACCCCAACGAGTCGTGGACCGCCCTTTCCTCCGGGAGCGACATCGCCAAGGGCGGCGGGTGCGTCGTGGTCTCGCGACACCCGGTGCTGCCCGCGGCGGGCGCGATCGCCGCCGACTCCAAGCCCGTCCGGTTCATCGCCGCACGTATCAAGACCCCCGCGGGCGACTTCCTCGCCGGGAGCGCCCACCTCAAGAGCCGGGGCAGCAAGGACAGCCCCGAGGACCGGCGTCGCCTCGCCGAGGCCGGCGCCATCAACACCGTCCTCCGCTCCCTCCTCGACAGCGCCGAAGCCCCCGTCTTCCGAGTCCTGGCCGGAGACCTCAACCTCGTGGGCACGCGCCCGCCTCTGGACGTCCTCCGCGGCGCCCTCGACACCGACGGCACCGCCATGGAAATCTCCGACGCCTACGTCCTGG
Source organism: uncultured Phycisphaeraceae bacterium (assembly GCA_964614075.1). Taxonomy (GTDB): domain Bacteria; phylum Planctomycetota; class Phycisphaerae; order Phycisphaerales; family UBA1924. The sequence continues at coordinate 2,234 of CAZTJZ010000023.1, read as the reverse complement.
GCGACACCACCATCACCACCTGGCGCGAGGACGCCAACGCCTTCACGCCCGGACGCCTCGACTACATGGTCTTCAGCGACGCCTCCCTCTCCACCGCCAACGCCTTCGTCCTCGACACCCGACGTCTCTCCGACGCCGCCCTCGCCCGGATCGGTCTCGACCGCGCCGACTCCGCCGCCAGCGATCACATGCCGGTGGTGGTGGACCTCCTGCCCCGCCGCTAACCCACGCGTGCTCCAGCTCCTGAACGCTCCAAGCTCCCCCGGTTCCTGGGGGGGGCGAGGAGCCACACACCCCGCGTTCACCATCGAGCCTGCGCCTGCTCCGCGCAAGCTTTGCCGATGGATCCACCCTCGCCCGAGAAACCAGGGCCCATCCCTCAACTGGCCCGCCGTTTGTGACGATCGCTCCCGATGAAGCGTCGCCCCGCGGGGGCGCGAGACGAACCACAGACCGGAGAATGCCATGTCCCATCCCGCCGCCCACAGCTGCTCCTGCGAGACCCACCGGTTTTCCGAACGGGTCACCGCCCCCGCGATCGGCAACGGCGTCCACGCCAGCCGCCGCCTCGCCCGCGACGAGGCCTCCCTCCTCCGCGGCGCCGACCGCGCCGTCGAGCGCGCCATCGAGGCCGCCAACGGCAACCAGGAGTCCATCAAGCAGATCAAGGCCGCCTACAAGAGCTACACCGAGTCGCTCGGCCAGATCAAGCAGGGCTTCCAGGAGACTGGCGGCACCGACTACCTCTCCGCCTCCCTGAAGTTCGTCGACGCCCGCAAGGGGTTCATGCAGACCCTCCGCGGGCTCACCGCCGCCCCGGCGATCTCCACCCAGGCCACCGCCCAGAACCTCACCAACGAGAAGGGCGAGCGGATCGACAAGCTCATCTGAGCGCCATCGCCACACGCGAACCAGAACGCCCCGCCCGGGGCGTTTTTTCGTGCGCGGGCCCTCGCCCCGGGGGCTGTTCCACCCCTACAACACCTCCACACCCGGAGGGATGACCCATGGCCAAGAGCGCGAAGAAGTCCAAAAAGCCCGCCGCCAAGCCCGCAACCAAATCCGCGAAGAAACCCGCCCGCAAGCCCGCCCCGAAGGCCTCGAAGAAACCCGCGGCCCGGTCTTCCGCCGCCGCCAAGCCCGGCCCGTTCAAAGTGTCCACGGGCTCCGGGCTCGCCCCGGTGGCGATCGGCGCCGATCTCGTCGCCATGTTCAACCGCGGCGAGTTCGGGAAGATCGAGGACAAGTACTGGGCCCCCGCCATCGAATCCATCGAGGGCGTCGGCATGAACATGGGCTGGCGCGGGCGAAAGGCCGTGGAAGAAAAGAACCAGGGCTGGATGTCCACCCACCGCATCCACGGCGCCTCCGCCGAGGGACCCTTCGCCGGCTCCACGGGCTTCGCCGTCCGTTTCAAGATGGACGTCGAGGACACCACCACGGGCCAGCGCCAGATGATGGACGAGGTCGGCGTCTACACCGTGCAGAACGGAAAGATCATCCGCGAAGAGTTCATGTACGCCGCCCACTAGCGCACGCGCAGCGTCCCCGGCGGCGCAGGCCTCAGGCCCGCGCTACCCCAGCTTCTTGAGCCGCATGTTCAGCTCGTCGGCGTTGGGCGTCGCCTCCATCGCCGTGCGCACGTGGATGAACTCCTTCTCCACCAGCTCCACCAGCGACTGGTTGAAATCCTTCATCCCCGTCTGCTGCGCCTCGATGCTCTTGAGATACTCGCGCAGCTCGCCCTCGCGCGCCTCGAGGATGTGCTTGCGCACCACCGCGTTGTTGATCAGGATCTCCAAACCCGGGATGCGCGGGATGTCCGGGTGCAGCGTCGGGAGCAGCTTCTGGTACACGAACGCCCGCATCTGGTACGCCAGGATCCGCCGGACGCCCTCGACCTCCTCGGCCTCGAAGAGCCCGTAGATGCGGCTGAATGTCTGCGTCGTGCTCGAGGCGTGGATCGTCCCGTACACCAGGTGCCCCGTCTCCGCCGCGTGCAACGCCGCCTCGAAGGTCTCGTTGTCGCGCATCTCGCCCACGAGCACGATGTCCGGGTTCTCGCGGACCAGCGCCCGCAGCGCAATCTTGAAGTCCAGGCAGTCGATCCCGATCTCCCGCTGGTTGATCGTCGCCTTCTTGTCCGTGAACAGGTACTCGATCGGGTCCTCGATCGTCACGATGTGCACCGGCTTGCGCTCGTTCACGTAGTCCAGCATCGCCGCGATCGTCGT
>CAZTJZ010000022.1:0-30732 GCA_964614075.1 uncultured Phycisphaeraceae bacterium | reverse complement strand
AGATCAACCGCACGCCCCCCAAGACCCAGGCCGCCCTGCTCGAGGCGATGCAGGAGCGTCAGGTGACGGTGGGCGGGACGCGTCACGCGCTGCCCAGCCCGTTCTTCGTGCTGGCGACGCAGAACCCCATCGAGCAGGAGGGCACGTACCCGCTCCCCGAGGCGCAGCTCGACCGGTTCATGTTCCAGATCCAGATCCAGTATCCCAAGGCCGAGGAGGAGCTCGAGATCGTGCGCCGGTCGTCCTCCAAGGCGGATGTGAGCATCCAGCCGGTGCTCGACGAGGGCGGGATCCGGCGTGTGCAGGAACTGGTCCGGGCGATCCCCGTCCCCGACCACGTCATCGCGTACGCCCTGCGCCTGGTCCGGGCCACGCGCGTGAAGGAGCCCATGGACGGCGGGGGGAAACGCCCCAAGCTCGTGAGCGACTACGTCGCGTGGGGCGCGGGGCCCAGGGCCAGCGAGTACCTCGTGCTCGCAGCGAAGGCGGCGGCGGCCCTGGCGGGCAGCACCCACGTCACGCCCGAGCTGCTGCGCTCCATCGCCAAACCGGTGCTGCGCCACCGCCTGCTCACGAACTTCTCGGCGGAGGCGGACCAGATCACGCCCGACGCGATCATCGAGAACCTGCTCGAGGAAACCCCGCTGGAGGGGCTTACACCGGGCGAGCGCAAGCTGGCGGACCGGGTGCTGAGGTAGGCGATCAGCCGATCGTGCGTGACCCAAACTCCAGCCCCATCGCCTTCTTCGCAAGGGAGAGGGTTTCCTCCGCGACGGCGTTGGCCTTCCTGACGCCCTGGCGGATCACGTCGAGCACGATGGCGTCGCCCGATTCGCCGTCGAGCCTGGCGCGGCGTTCGCGCATCGGGGCCAGCAGTGCGTTGATCGCCTGGCCGAGCTCTTGTTTGACGTGCCCGTCGCCCAGATTGTCGCCCGCGGCGTAGCGTCGCTTGATCTCCGCCGCGCGGGCCTGGCCCTCGGGCGTGTGCCCTCCGATGAAGGCGTCGACGTACTGCATGAGGATGTTGGTAGGGTCGCCCGGCTCGGTGGGGCTCTGGCGGCCCGTGGTGATCTTGTTGATCTTCTTCTGGACGTCCTTCTCGGAGTCGTAGAGGAAGATCGCGTTGCCCAGGCTCTTGCTCATTTTGTTCGTGCCGTCGATCCCGACGAGGCGTCCCACGCGCCCGATCTTGGCCTTGGGGATCGGGAAGACGCCCAACGCGCCGGGCGTGCCGGGCTTGGCGTGCTGCTCGGCGGGGACGCGGTTGCCCACGCCCGCGTAGAGCTGGTTGAACTTGAGCGCGACGTCGCGGCACATCTCGATGTGCGCGTCCTGGTCCTCGCCCACGGGCACGAGCTCGGGGCGGAAGGCGAGGATGTCGGCGCACTGGCCCACGGCGTACATAGGGAAGCCGAAGGGGTAGGTGTCGCCGAGCTGCTTGGACTCGATCTCGGTCTTCAGCGTCGGGTTGCGCATCACCTTGTTGAACGGGATGAGCATCGCGAAGAGGAACGTCAGTTCCGCGATGGCGGGGATCTCCGACTGGAGCACGAACGTCGAGCGCTGGGGGTCCAGCCCCACCGCGAGCCAGTCCTTGACGATCCCCAGCGTGTTGGCGCGGATCTCCGCGGGTTTCTCGGCCAGGGTGGTGAAGGCGTGGACGTTGGCGATAAGGAAGTAGCAGTCGTACTCGTCCTGCAGGCGCAGGCGGTTCTCGAGGCTGCCCACATAGTGCCCCAGGTGCAGGCCCGTGGAGGTCGGGGTGTCGCCGGTCAGGATTCTCGCCTTGGACATAGGGCCAAAGCGTATGCGCGGGCGTCTAGCTCTTGTCGGGCATCGTCGCGAGGAGCCAGATGACGTTGGTGAGGTTGAAGAGGAAGTGCATAACGATCGCCGTCCCGATGCGGCGTGTGCGCTCGAAGGCGTGGCCCATGGTGAGCGAGAGCGTGAAGAGCATGGGGAGGGCGTGGTAGTCCACGCCCTGCTTCCCGGAGAAATCCACGTGCGCGACGGTGAAGACGAGCGTGGCGGCGAGCACGGCGAACCACCGCGCGCCCACAACCCGGGCGATGGAGGACTGGAGAAAGCCCCGGAAGCACAGCTCCTCGTAGATGGGCGCGAGCGCCACCGCCGACCCGACCATGAGCCAGGTCGCGGGCTGGTTGGGGGCTTCCTGGAGCAGCTTGAGCGTGGAGTGCGTGACCCGCGAGGGTTCCGTGTGGTAGATCGCGACGTAGATCCACCGGGAGAGAATCCCCGAGGCGAGCACGACGGGGAGCGCGAGCAGGAAGCACCCGAACCCGCGGGCCAGGTCTCCGACCCTGAAGGTGAGCCCGGAGTTGGGGGCGACCGAGCCCATGACGCGTGCCAGCACCCCGCCGCACGCCACGCCCATGAGCCCCGCGACAAGGCCGGCGACCGCGCGGGTGCGTGCCGATTCGGGGTCGCCCATGGTGAGGAAGACGAAGCGGACGGTGATCTGGAAGGTGACCCAGACCAGGAACGCCGCGGCGGCCCAGATCCAGAAAGGATGGGGGGAGACGTCACGGGTCTGCTGGGGGGACACCGCGGGGCGGATCAGGCGCGAGACGACCGCGCCGATGAGCACCGCCGCCGCGAGAACGAGGATCACCCACACCCAGGGGTCAGAGGCGGAGCTGGAGGCGGCGTGCTGGACACCCTGCGCGAGCTGCTCGGCGTCCTTCGCGGCCTGCGCGGCCTTCTCGGCCACGCCGCTCGCGGGCGGGGCCTCGCTGGCCGGTTCGAGCGCGAGCGCCACGCGCGGGCCGACCCCCACGGCGCCGGCAACAATGATCGTCGTGAACCACCCCCGCCCCGATGCCCAGGCTCTGGTCCAAGCCGCCCGCGAGCGGGTGGAGCAGCGACAGCGCGAGGTGTCTCTGAAGGAGCTCGAGTCGATGGTCGCGCAGGAGGAGCCGCCCAGGAACTTTTTCGCGGCGGTGACGCGGGCCAAGGCGGGCACGACGTCGGTGATCGCGGAGGTTCGTCGTCGCGACTGGACCCAGCTTCCCGAGGGCTGGATCCGACCGGAGTATGGCGAGGCAGGGTTCCGTCCCGAGACCATCGCCCAACGGTATGACGCCGGGGGGGCCGCCGCGATCTCGTGCGTGACGGAAGAGCGGTTCTTGGACGGGAATCTGGGGGATCTGCGCCGGGTCAAGGACGCGGTGGGGATCCCGGTGATGCGGTGGGACGTGCTGGTGGACCCGTACCAGATCTGGGAGAGCCGGGCGTTCGGGGCCGACGCGGTGCTGCTCCGGGCCGAGTGCCTGACGGAGGCGGCGGTGATCGACCAGTCGATCCTCGCGACGCGCTTGGGGATGACGGTGGTGCTGCAGGTGCACGATCTCGACGATCTGCTGCGATTTGAGCGCCACGTGGGGTTCCCGCTGCCCAGCTACGGTCTGCTGTGCATCAGCAACCACGTCCCGGCGGGCTCCCACGCCGACCTCCGACATTCCCTCCGGTTGGCCGAGATGGTGGAGGATCGTGGCGTGCTGGTGAGCGCGGGCGGGATCGGCGGGGCGGAGGATCTGGCCCGCCTGAGATCGTCGGGCATCCACGCGGCGATCGTGGGGCGGGCCTTGCTGCGGGCCCCCGACCCCGGGCTAGCGCTGCGAACAATGCTGGAGGTCCCCCCGGGACGTACTGGCGGTCGCGATGGGGGTCGCGATGGGGGACTCGATGGGGGACTCGATGGGGGGCGGGGCGGGCGATGACGGCAACCACACGCAGGAACGGAGACCCGGAATGACCAACCATCAGTTCGCCCGCAGCACCCTTGCGGGGCTCGCCCTCGCGGCAGCGGTCTGCGGGACACGCCCCGCGTGGGGGCAGTCGACCACGATCGCGAACCCCGACGCTTCGGGCGTGCCCGCGGAAGACAACGAAGGACGCCGGGCCCTTCGCTCCGCCGCGGACGCGATCAAGAGCTTGAGCTGGATCTCGTACCGGGGCAAGTACACGATGACGGGCTCGATCGCCCAGCTCGTGGACTATTCCACCGAGGGCGACGCGCTCCTGCTCCGCTCGGGGAACGCGTGGATCATGCAGGTCACCGGGGTGCGCACGCCCAAGAAGGGCGACCCCTTCGAGGTCAACGTCCTCTGGGTGGGGGACCGCTCGGTCGAGTACCTCGACCACGAGAAGAAGACGCTCATGGAACGCCCGATCCGCGAGGCCCGCGGGCAGTACTTCATGTCCGCCAAGGACATCCGCGAGGACGACATGCTCGCGGCGGACCCGTTCCAGAAACAGTTCGGCTCGGGGGTCTTCACGCTCGAACCCAACGAGACCGTGGACGGGGTGGAGTGCCGGGTCGTCAGCGTCACGATGGGCCCGCCGCAGGCCGGGGGCAACCCCGCCAAGAAACCCGCGGCCGGGACGGTGGTCCGCTACTGCCTCGGCGTCGAGGACCAGCTCCCGCGGCGGATCGTGCGCGCGACCCCGGGGGGCGAGCTGGTCCGCGAGTTCGCCGACGTGCGCTCCGGGCGTGACAGCGCGCCGTACTCCCTCGACACGCTGCGCCTGCCGCTCCCCGAGGGGTACACCGAGGACCGCACCAAACCCCCGGCCCCGACGCCTCCCCCCGAGCCCGCCCCGCCCAAGGACCCCCCGGGCGGGCTCAAGCCCGGCGAGGGCACGCCCGCGTCGAACCCGACCGGGGAGGCGCCCCATCCCGCGCCCGCCCCGCCCCCCGAACCCCCCAAGCCCCGGACGCTTCCGGAGTTTGACCTGATCAAGTTCGGCACTTCGGAGCACGTCACGTCCGACACGCTCCGCGGCTCGGTGAGCGTCGTCGAGTTTTTCGGGACCTGGTCGCTCCCCGCGCGCGAGTGGCACCCGCGCCTCGAGGACGTTGTGAAGCAGCACGCGTCGGAGGGCGTAAAGGGCTATGCCGTGAGCGTGCGCGAGCGGGACCTCGCCAAGGCGGTGAGCCATCTCCGGGAGCTTGCGCCGAGCCTGACGCACCTGACGCCCGGCATGAACGTGTCGGACGCGGGCGAGGAGCTCGCGCGGGCGTTTGGGGTCAAGGTTTTCCCCGCGGCCGCGGTGGTGAACGCTGCGGGCGAGATCGTCGAGGTCGTGCAGGGCGCGCGGGGCGATGATGACGCGGCCGCGCTGGATCAGGCGATCGCGAAGGCGCTGGGCAAGCCGGTCCCGCCGGCGTCGAGCCCGGCCGCTCCCAGTGCGGCGCCGAGCGCGGGCGCACCGAGCTCGGGTTCCGTCGCGACGCCCGAGGGCGCGGGGCAGAAGTAGCCGGCGGGCGGGCACACGCCCCGGCGATCATTTCCCGGTCAGCTCGCGCACGAGCTCGTTCGCGTCGTAGATCTTCGCGAAGCACTCGATCATGCCCCGCGCGTCCACCGCGACGGCCCGGTTCGTGCCCTCGTCGTACACCACGTCGCCCACGAGCGACTGGATGTTCCCGTCGAAGATGAGCCCGACGACCCGGCCCTCGCGGTCCACGACGGGGCTCCCGGAGTTGCCCCCGATGATGTCCGCCGTGCACGCGAAGTTGAAGGGCACGGTGAGGTCGAGCTTGTCGCGTGCCGCGGTCCACGAGCGCGGGAGGACAAAGTCCTCCTGGCCGCGCCGGCGCTCCTCGAGCGCGAACGCGCCGCCGAGGGTCGTGAACGCGGGCGTCGCGGGCTCGGGCCCGCCCTTGACCACGCCGAACGCCAATCGGGGTGTGAAGGTGGCGTCGGGATAGAGCGACTCGCCGTACTTCGCGAAGCGGGCGGCGGCGATCTTGGCGTAGGCCGACCGTTCCATCGCCTCCACGCCGGTCTCGTGCGCCTTGTCGAGCGACCGCAGCTCGTGATCGACGACGAGGGCGAGCGCGATGAGCGGGTCGCCGGGCTCTCGCCGCGTCTTCTCACCGTCCGCGACGAGCTTTTTCCGCCCCTCGACGGTGCGCATCGCCGTGCCGAGCACGGCGCGGCGCGCCGCCGCCGCGGGGGACTTCCCGCCCAGGAGGTTCTGCACGAACTCCTCGTCGGCGCCGCGCTGCTCGGCGATTTCCGACAGCGCCATCTCGATGCGCGCGATCTCGAGCTCCTCGTGGACGGGCTCGGGCGAGTACACGTCGAGATAGGTCGACTCCAGCTCGGCGTCCTGGAATCCCGGCAGGCGTTCGGCGCTGGGCTTGGGGAGCTCCTCGATGAGCCGCACCACCGTGAGGGCCCGCCCGAGCAGCCCCTCGTTGGTCGCGCGGGTCAGGACGTACCTCGGCGCGAAGATCATGCTGTGGGCGATGGTGGCGTGCTCGACCTCCTCCCACGCCGAGCCCCACGTCTCAAGCGACTTGGGGTTGCTCTCGACCTCCGCGCGGAGCGCCGCCTCGTCCTTGGCCTTTCGCTCGAGCACCGCCGGGTCGAGCAGCCCGGCGAGGAGCCCGGTGTAGGCCTTCCGCCCGTTCTCCACGCCGTGCGCGATCTCCGCCGCGACGCGCGCGTGCTCCGCGGACTTCTGGCGGAACGCGCGCAGCTTCGACTCGGCCCGCCAGAGGTGCTGCAGGCGCGCGGGGAGCTCGAAATCCCGGAGGAACGCGAGGTGCTTGGTCGTGAACATCCGGCGCGTCCGCCCCGGGTTCCCGCACACCAGGACCAGGTCGCCCTCCTTCGCGCCCTGCTCGCTCCACGACAGGTAGTGCTCGGCCTGGAGCGGCTTGCCGTTCTCGTAGATCCGGAAGAAGCAGCAGTCGAGGTTGTGCCGCGGGAACTCGAAGTTGTCGTGGTCCCCGCCGAAGAACGCGATGTCGCCCTCGGGGGCGAACACCAGGCGCACGTCGGTGTACGCGCGGGAGCGGTACAGGTGGTACCGCGCGCCGTGGTACAGCGTCACCACCTCCGACGCGAGCCCGGTCTTGTCCTTGGACTCCTTCTCGAGGGTGGCGATGCGCTGTCGGCGCTGCGTGTTCGCGTCCAGGGCGCTCAGCCCCTCGAGCCCGTCGCGGACCTTCGCGGTCACGTCCTCGATCTCCCAGAGGACGCGCAGCTCCAGGTCCGGGCAGGGAAGCTCCTGGCCGCGTTCCCTCGCGAGAAAACCCTTCGCGAGCAGGTCGCGCTCCTTGGTGCTCAGCTTGGCGAGCATGTCCGACCCGACGTGGTGATTGGTCATCACCAGCCCGTCCTTCGAGACAATCGACCCCGACCCGCCCGTCTCGAACCGCACGCTGCTCTTGCGGAGGTGCTCCAGCCACGCGTCGCTCGCGTCAAAGCCGTAGCGGCTCTTGAGCGCCTCCCGCGGCGGCTGGTTCAGCAGCCACATCCCCTCGTCGGCGCGGGCTTCCGACGCGCCCCACGCCAGCACGCCCGCGGCGAGCACGAACGCGAGCGCCGCCCCTCGCACCGCGCTCCGCACCATTTCGAGCACAGGAAAAAACGCCGGACAATCTCGAAGAGCAATCATGCGTCAGCGTATGCCGCGCCGTCGGCGTGACGCCTCCAATCGCGCGGACGGGGCCTTGGCTCATCGATACGCCGGTCGATCCCGACACGGAGCACGCCCCGCTCCCGAACCCCTCCACGGCACGATCATCCGCGGCCTCGACCTGGGCCATGGACGCGGGAGACTTCATCGGCGGCCATGCCTTCGGCGTGCGCGCAGGAGACACAGAGCCGCCGTCGCGGGCACCACACCTTTCTTGCGCCGCATGACGCCTTCTCCTTCTTCGTCCGAGGATCACGGCAATCCCGAACGCAGCCGGAACACCCGGCGAAGGGACCGACGATGCAATGCGAAGGCCATTCCCGATCGTGGCGAGGTGAGGAAAATCTGCGGCAACACGAAATACTGAGTCTCGAACCGTGGTTGAATCACCAGCGTATGTACCATCCAACGCGCGATACTTGAAATCGCCAATTGTGCGAGTCTCCTCTATCCACTCCATCGTCCCCCCCGCGGCGTCGAGGAGGCCCCAGGGGGATGTGATATTGGGATAGCTCCCCAGCGGGATGTTGTACTCGGCGAAGTTCGGTAAGATGAATCCGCTGTTAGCCTGCCCTGTTCCCGGCGGGCCGTAGATCAACACTGCGTCGCTGCCTTGGGGCTGCTGCCACCACCGACCCTGCTGACCAGTGTCGGAGATGGCGTTGGGGTCATAGTGCACTGCCTTGAGCCACTCATCTAATGTTGGAATCCAGTACCGCGCGCTCGGATGGTGCGTCGCCTGGTCGGTGAAGACGCCGGGCGCGGAGAAGCCGAACGTGCTCGCGTCGTACGCACCGTTCAACCTCGCCGAGAGCTCGACGGCCTTCTCGTTGCACAACCAGTTGCAGTACATCGCGGCCTGACGCAACGAGAGCCCCGTCACGGGGTACATCGCCGCATGGTCGACGCTCCGCAGCTCGTACCGCCTGCCCGGGCCGGTGTACGTGGGGTCAAGGCTCGCGCCCCAGTGGGTCGGCACGCCCAGCTCGGCGCGGGCGACCGCATCGCTGCGCGCGCTGAACGTGTTGACGTACTCCAGCCACTGCGCCGTCGTGATCTCAAACCTACCGATCCGGTACTCGCAACTCACCCCGCCGCGCCCCGCCACCAGCCCCTGAGGGTCCGGGCCGTCGTAGGCCCTGTTCCCCGAGGCACCCACCGTCACGAAGTCGATGCCCGAGAGCGGGTCGATGTCGGCACGAACCCCCGGCGAGCACACCACCACGCCGATCACGCCCGACAGGGCCGAAAGAGCTGACAGCGCGGAGAATACTCGAGTGTGAATCATGACGTGCTCCGCCGTCTTCGTGCGTGGGAGAGGAGAACCGCCCACACGCCCACCACGCACGGCCCGGGCGACGGGACGGACGAGGCGATGCGGAAGCCAAAATCATGGAATGGAATGCTCGGGAACTCCCCGCCCGGCCAGCCGAGGTCGTCCAGGGAGTGCTGGAGCGGCGGGGCCTGCGTCCAGTACGTGCCTTCAAATAGTCTGAACTTGACACCGATGGTGTCGGTGAAGATCCCTTCGGTCCATTCTGTCGTGGCCCCGGCGAGGTCGAGGAGGCCCCAGGGCGACTGCACGTTGGGGTACGCGCCCAGCGGGATCGAGAAGGGGTCGGGGCCGTTGGGGAAGCCGATGTCGCTCCACACTCCGTTCGCGGTGGCGAGCGGGCCGTTGGGGTCGGGGATGGGGTTGCGGAACTGGTCGCGCCCCACGCGCACACCCGGCGGGCCGTAGGCGTGCGGCGTGTCGCTGCTGTTGTTGAAACGCCACCACCCGCCGCGAGTCCCGTCCGGATTCACTTTCTGCGGGTCGTAGTGCGCCGCCTTGAGGTGCTCGTCGAGCGTGGGGATCCAGTAGCGTGCGTCGGGGTGGTGCGTCGCCTGGTCGGTGAAGATGTTCCCGAAGTACCCGAAGGTCGAAACGTCGTACGCGCCGTTGAGGAACGCCGCGCGGTCGGTGCGCTTGTCGTTGTGGAGCCAGTTGCAGTACATCGCCGCCATGCGCCAGTCGATGTTGCCCGTGGGGAGCATGGCCGACTGCGGCGTGGTGGTCCAGCGCTGCCCGCCCGGGACCGTGGGCGTGGTCGAGATCCCGCCCCAGAAGGTCGGCGGGATGAGGTGCGGCAGGCGGTCGTTCGCGGGGCGGTCGTACGCCGCGTTGAAGAACTCGACCCACTGCGCACTCGTCACCTCCATCCGCCCGATCTTGTACTCGTACGCGACCCCGCCGTGGCCAGGAACGAGATTGCTCGCCGGCCCGCCGTCGCCCATCCACGGCGCGTTGCCCGCCGAGCCGATGGTCACGAAATCAATCCCCGACGCGGGATCGATGTCGGCGAGAACTGTGGACGAACACAGCAGCACGCCCGCGACGGCCGACAGCACGCCCGGCCGGAAGCCGGCCAGGGTCGGGACGCTTGCGAAGCTCGACAGGCCCGTCAGGGCCGAGAACTGAGCGCGGCGTGGCACGGGGCACCCTTTCCGCCTTGTCTCGAACCTCCTGTACCTCTCCAATAGGCCACGAGTTGCGGGCTTTGGCCAGGAAAATCCGGAAAAAACCGGGTTCGGCCGCGGGCGGCGTTCCCGAGCCCTTCTCGGCGGGGCGGGGGGCGGCAGGCGGGCGTGCCAGGAGAAACCCCACGACCGCGCGACTTGTGCGCCTTTTTTCCCCCTTCCGCCGATATTTCTCCGCTATGGCGACTTCTCGAAAGGCTCGTGCGGTGGACCCCGCGATCGTGCTCCGGCGGCTGGGGCTTCTGGTGATGATCGCGGCGTGGGTGTTCGTCGCCGCCAGCCTCATCGGCTTTGACCCCAAGGACCCCCCCACCCACGCCTATGCGCCCGCCAACAACCCGGTCACCAACTGGTGCGGGGCGTTCGGGGCGGTGACGTCGTACACGCTCATCAAGCTGCTGGGGCACGGGTCGTACGTCCTCACGATCCTGGTCGGCATCGGGCTCTTCGCCGCGGCGATGAGCCCGCCGGCGGAGAAGTTCTGGAACAACGCGCTCAACGCCTGCGTGCGCCTGCTCGGGCTGTGCATGCTGACCGGCGCGGTCAGCGGGTTTCAGAATCTGGTCTTCCCGTCCAGCGGGCCCTTCCCGCGCCTGGCGGGCGGGCAGCTGGGCGTCGTGGGCGTGCAGGAGCTCTTCACGCGCTTCGGATCGTTCGGCTCGGGGGTGGTGCTGCTGCTCATGGGCATCATCGGGGCGGTGGTGTGCATGGACGAGTGGGTGGTCGCGCTGACGAGCTGGACGTGGCGCGTGGCGCGCGAGCGCGGGATCCCCACGGCGAAGGTCGCGGGCGTCGCCGCGGGGGGCGCGGCGCTGCAGGGCGGGGCCCTCGCGGCCCGGGCCACGGCACGCGCGACCAAGAAGGCCGGCGGGGGGCTCTTCGCCGCGATCTCGGCGCTCTTCACGCGGCGCGAAGAACAGCCGCAGATCCGCGAGACCGATCTCGACGACGCCGACGCGCCCGGCGCGGCGAAGCTGCGGATGGAGCGTGCGGCCCGCGCGGCCGCGGCGCGTGTCAATCCCCGGCGCGCGCCCGCGGAGATCGTCGAGCCCAAGCCCGCGCCGGACGATCAGGACGACGCCCGCGAAGATGAAGACGAGATCGAGCCGCTCGACGAGACCACGATCACGGTGGACGAGGACGAGGACGACGAGATGACGGCGGAGGAGCGCGCCCTGGCCGAGAACGACGCCGACGACGGAGATGAGGACGAGGACCAGGGCGAGGACGACGCCCCCGGCGCCCCGCAGGTCTACGACGCCGCCGCGCTGCGGGCGAAGATCGCCAAGCTCCCGATCGTGTTTGGCCAGCAGAACAAGGCGATCGCGACGGACGCGGACCTGCAGTCGCTGCGGTCGATCGACGAGCTCGAGGGCCCGGCCCCCGCGCCCACTCTCGCCGCCGGCGATGCCGAGCCTGGCGACGACGATGCCCCCGCGGAGCCCCCGCCCCCGCCCAAGCCGTACGTGTTCCCGGGGATGGGCCTGCTCGCGGACCCGGAGGAGAACTTCAACAGCAAGCTGGAAGAGTCGGTGCGCGAGCAGGCCCAGGCGCTGGAGAGCGCGCTGCAGCAGTACCGGATCGAGGGGAACGTGGTGGGGATCGAGTCGGGCCCGGTGATCACGCTGTACGACGTGCGGCTGGCCCCCGGGACGAAGGTGGCGCAGATCCAGGCGGTGTCGAGCGACATCGCGCGGGCGCTCAAGGCGGTCAACATCCGGATCGTGCCCAACCAGATCGGTCGGGACACCATCGGGATCGAGGTCCCCAACGCGGAGAAGGAGAAGGTCCGGCTGAAGGAGCTGATGGCGCAGACGGAGAAGTTCTCGGGGATGAAGCTCCCGATGTTCCTCGGGAAGGACGCGAGCGGCGAACCGCTCCTCGCGGACCTCACGCAGATGCCGCACATGCTGATCGCCGGGACGACGGGCTCGGGCAAGAGCGTGTGCATGAACACGATCATCATGGGGTTCCTGTACACGAAGAAGCCCAACGAGCTGAAGATGGTGCTCGTCGATCCCAAGATGGTCGAGATGAGCCAGTTCAAGGACATCCCGCACCTCATGTGCCCGGTGGTGACCGAGATGGGCAAGGCGGCGGCGATTTTGGAGTGGGCGTGCGGGAAGATGGACGAGCGGTACGAGCTGCTCGCCGAGGCGGGCTGCCGCGACATCGCCGCGTACAACGACCTCCCCTGGGAGGAGCTGCGCGAGCGGTTCAACCCCAAGAGCCCCGAGGAAGAGGCGCGCATCCCGCGCAAGCTCCCCTACATGGTCTTCATCATCGACGAGCTCGCCGACCTCATGATGACCAACAAGGAGGTCGAGAGCCACATCATCCGCATCGCCCAGAAGGCCCGCGCCGTGGGCATCCACCTGATCCTCGCGACGCAGCGCCCGCAGGCCAACGTCGTGACGGGGCTCATCAAGAGCAACATGCCCTGCCGGATCTCGTTCAAGGTCGCCAGCGGGATGGACTCGCGCATCGTGCTGGATCAGAAGGGCGGGGAGCTGCTCCTGGGCCACGGCGACATGCTGTTCCTCTCGCCGCGTTCGAGCAAGCTCATGCGGGCGCAGGGCACGCTGGTGGACGACGCCGAGATCCGGCGCGTCGTCCGGTTCATGCGCGAGGTCTCGGGCCCGAGCTTCGAGCGCCAGCTCCTCCAGATCCGCCGCGCCGAGCCCGGGAACGGGCTGGGCGGGCTCAGCGACGAGGAACGCCTCCACCAGAGCCAGAACAACTCGTCGGCGTCGCTCGCCGCGGCCCAGGAAGATCCGCTCTTCCCCAGGGCCGTCGAGATCGTCCTCGAGACCCGGCGCGGGAGCGTCTCGCTCCTCCAGCGGCGGCTGGCCATCGGCTACACCCGCGCCAGCCGCCTCATCGACCTCATGGGCATCGCCGGGATCATCTCCGATCACAAGGGCTCGGTCGCCCGCGACGTCCTCATCACCATCGAGGACTGGGAGGCCATGAAGAAGCTCGCCCGCGAGCAGGGCGTCTCCCTCGACGCCCCCACGGCCTCTGCCCCCGCGCCCACCCAGGGCAAGCTCTTCGAGCCCGAGGAGGCCGACGAATCAGGCGAGGACGAGTCCGGCGAGGACGCACCCTTCGACACCAACCGCGTAGACACCTCGCCCGAGTACTCTCAGGAGGACGACGGGGAGGAGGAGGTCGCACGCGTCGAGGGCGAGAGCGAGGACGACGGCGTCGAAGAAGGCGAGATGGAAAACACGCCGCGGTCTTCGTGATCCCCGGCACTTCGCGCCCTCCCGGCGAGACGACACCGGAAGGTCCCACAACGCAGCCGACCCCGTCGCCCCGCCCTCGAACCACGCGAGGTACAGCACGAGGTCGTCCACCGTCACCCCGCCGTCCTTCAGCCCCAGCCCCGACCCGTCGTCCACGTCCGCCCCGGCGTGCCCGTCCTCGTACAGCTCCAGGAACACAGTCAGGTCGTCGATCGTCACACCGCCGTCGGGGCGCAGGCCGTTTGTGATATCACCGTCATCATCGAGATCGGCCCCGTGCGACAAGAGCCCCGGCACGCCCCACATGTCGTACGTCATCTGCTCGATCGGCGTCGCCGCGTTGGGGTTGTTCTCGATCACCCACGCGACGTCCCCCCGCACGCTCTGCAGGTACACCCGCTGACGCTCGAACACCCCGTCCTCACGCCAGTTCTCGTTGAGCTGCGAGAGCACCGGCGCGTCCAGAAACGCCGAACCGCCCAGACGCTATCACATTTGTAGAGGTGCAGTTCGCTTGCGTCTACTGAGGCGAGGGGTCATTGATGTCGTTTACAAATCGCTCCTTGGCGTACTTTGCACGCCACGCATCGCATCCGATGTACCACCCCGCAAGCTCGCTCTCTCCATCTTTGGCGAGATCGACGATCTTGCCGCTCGATGCCGTGTATGACAGCTTGAGTTGACCGTCGTCGATGGCGTAAAGCAGGTAGTAAAGCACGCTGTCGACGATTTCTGGAATAATCGCCTTCGCGAACTCTTCGTGTGAGCGGCATGCTGCGGCATCACGCCATCGGGTGGCGGTAGCGTCCTTGGCAAGGAACACCAGATCGTTCTCACGTATTGCCGCGTCACGAACAGAAGCCATTAGTGTCTTCGCAAACTCTTCTATTTCAGGCCGCGGCATCGCACACTCCTATCGTCCGCCCCACGGAACTCTCGTTGGTCCTGACACCCCGGAGTCCTTCAGATTCTGAATCGCTCCACGAACTGTAGCCGCAGCAGTACCGGGCTGCATCCCACCGCAAATGAGCGCCTGCGTTTCGATGGCCTCTACCGCGTCCCACGAGATCCCTTGCCCGCTCCGCGCAAGAGACTGGTAGGCTCGCATCTGTGCAGTTGTAATGGTTTGATGCCGGAGTCCAAGCCTTGCCAATTCAGCATTCGGGATCGCGAGGGCTGCGTCGGCATCGTAGTTGATCGCCCCTTCAAACGCCTTCTTTGCCGGCACATGGTGTCCACCACCGGGACCACCGTATGGGCGCAGCTCCGCGCCCCTCGGCGCGTCCGCCGTCATCACCCCGCCGGAGTTGGCGCGGAGCGCGCCGACGGCCGCGTACCCCGCCCCGCCCTGGATCAACGCCGTGCCGACACCCACGAGCAGCGGGCGATCGTCAGCGTTCACTCCCGCCGCCGCCGCGCCGTAGTCCAGCCCCTGCGCCAGCAGCGTCGGCGTCCACTCCCCGCTGGACACCTGACGAGCACCGGCCTGCACCAAGTCGGCGCCCACCGCCGCAACGCCCACGCCCACGCCCGTCCACCCGATCGCCACGCCGCCCGCCGTCGTCACCGCGCCCGCGACGACCTGAGCCGCTCCCACAACGCGACGGCCCGTCGGCGTGTCCACCACGTCCGCCGTCGACACCACGAGCGATGGAATCGTCGCGCCGGCGGCGTGCAGCGCCGCGTCGTACACCGCATCCGACGCGTTGCCGTCGCCCGTGTAGATCCAACGCATCACCGAGAACAACCCGTACGGATCATAACAGTTAACCGGATCCCCCTCGCAGTACGTGTACACGTTCCGCCCTGCGGCCACGCCCATCGGGTCGGGTTGTAAGAACCGGTGCGACTTGGGGTCGTAGACCCGGTGCCGCACGTGGTACATCTCCAGCACCGGGTCCCACCAGTACCCGCGATATAAGAATCGGTTGTCGGCCACCGACCCCACCACGCCCCCCTCGAACCACGCGAGGTACAGCACGAGGTCGTCCACCGTCACCCCGCCGTCCTTCAGCCCCAGCCCCGACCCGTCGTCCACGTCCGCCCCGGCGTGCCCGTCCTCGTACAGCTCCAGGAACACAGTCAGGTCGTCGATCGTCACACCGCCGTCGGGGCGCAGGCCGTTTGTGATATCACCGTCATCATCGAGATCGGCCCCGTGCGACAAGAGCCCCGGCACGCCCCACATGTCGTACGTCATCTGCTCGATCGGCGTCGCCGCGTTGGGGTTGTTCTCGATCACCCACGCGACGTCCCCCCGCACGCTCTGCAGGTACACCCGCTGACGCTCGAACACCCCGTCCTCACGCCAGTTCTCGTTGAGCTGCGAGAGCACCGGCGCGTCCAGAAACGCCGAACCGCCCAGACGCCCGCCCCGTGCCACCCCGCTCAGCCGGTGCACGAACCGCTCGTACGGCACGGGTGCCGGGCGAACCCCCGACGCCCCCGCCACATCCTGGCGGTACACCGCCACGAGACGCCACGCGTCGTCGTAATAGTAATATTCGATCTCGTCGTCGGCGAAGAGCTGGGACTCGGGAGTCGCGCTGGTATTCTCCGTCCCGCGGTCGTACGCCGCGCTCGCCAGGCGATCCATCGCGTCGTAGCGATATCGGCACAGCATCCCGCCGCGGCTGCCGTCCGCGTTGCGCCGGTACACTGCCCGCAGCTGCCCCTGCGGCGTGTACTCGTACAGCCGGACGCCGTCGTCCGACGTGTTCCCTCGCGAGTCGTACTTTCGTGTCACCGTCGTGGTGACCGGATTGCCCGGCGTGGGCCAGGTCGTCACGCTCGTGGAATGCTCACGCCCGTCCACCGTGTGGACTCCTGTCCGCAGCGAGTCGCCCGGCGACCCCAGCGCGGACGCGATGGGCTTCACATCGACCTCGACACGCGCGGACGCGACGTACGGATTGACCTGCACCCGTTCGTGACGGTCGGGCTCGATCGGCAGGATCGGCTCGTCTGTGCTCTGCCCGAAGTACCCAACACCGTTGCCCACGGGCGGATAGATGAGCTCGTACATCCGCATTTCCGACGAGCACACGATCTCCGGCAAACCCTGGCCGGGATCGGGCACGCCGGGCTGCTGGCCATCGGGGTACGGATAGCCGGGGCCGTAGTCGTTGGGCATGTCGTAGACGTGCGGGCGGGGGTCGGTTTGTTCCTCGTTCCCCGGAATGATCGCCATCGGCGTGATGGTGCGGATATCGCCTCCGGAGTCGCGGACGATCGCCGTGTCCTGGAACACCTTGGGGTCGCAGTTTGCGCCGGCGCACCACGTCCAGGGGTCATGGTTCGGCTCGCCGTAGGGATCGAGCCCGGTCCCGATGTCGCCGGGATGCTGGATGCGGCAGGGATTGCCGTCGCAGTCGTTGTTGCCCCTGACCATCATCCCGATCATGAGATCCTGGGTGAAGTCGTGGGTGGGCACGCCCAGGGCATAGCCGGGTGTGGTGTGCTCCTCGGGGTGCCAGATGCCGTGGTACCCGGTCCGCTCGATAACATCAGGGTTGAACGGCGGCGTGTTTCCCCACTCCCCGGGAAATGTAAGATCCGTCTTGGTCGTGGTGAGCCTGCCGATGAGCTCGTTCACGTCGGGCAGCGTCCCCGGAAGCCCCGGCGTTTGATACCCCGGCTCGACCAGGAGCCCGCCCGGCATTGTGATGAGGCTGGGGCGGAGGGAGCTCCAGCCACCGCTCGACGTCGACAGGTCGAGGCTTACGCTGTACGACGACGAGGCCGTGCCCGAGGCCCCGGTCATCGTCGAGAAGTACCCCGTCGCCTCGGTCTGCGGCGTACCGCAGACGCACGCGCCCGGCGAGAACGTCGACGACGCGATCGGCTGGCCCGACGCCGAGTACGTGACCGAGCTCGCGAGGCGACCCAGGTCGTCGTAGCTCGACTCGCGCCGCGTCCAGTCGGTCGGCACGTCTGAGGGCGCGTGGTTCACATGCTCCGCGGTCAGTCGGCCACCCGGATCGCGCTCGAAGGAAATGTCCGAACCGATGAGGTCCACGTTGCTCGTGTAGGTCGAGTGGCCCGTATCGACCTCGCGCACATGCAACCGTTCGCCGAGCCCGTTGCGGAACTCCTCTCGGAGCTTCAGGATCGGAGGAATCTCCGGCTGCCCGTCGTTTCCGATCTTGATGAGCATCCCGATGGGGATGTCGTTGTCGGGCAGACGGTAATCCGAAGGCGGTGCTCCGGGCGATGGCGTCACACCCGGCGGATAGTGTTCCCAGCCCGGCCCAACAGGCGCGTTGTCCGGAAACAACAACGTCGTCTCACGCACGCTGTCGCAGTTGTTGCCCAGACAGATCAGATCCTCCTCGCGGATCGGGCGGTCCTCGTCGTAGTCGGTCGTGATCCCGTCGTCGCACGGATCCATGCGCGGCGCGAAACCCAGAAGGTTCCCCGGCTCGGGCTCGGGGTCCGGGTCGAACCGCCCCGGGCTGTGCTTGGTCTCACGCCCCGCGTCGTCATGCTCGAACGTGGTCTGACTCCCGTCGGGCAGGTTTGTCTGCGCGACACGCCCGAACGGGTCGAACATTGTCTGCGTCACGCGCCAGTGCGGCGGAGGATTGGGCTCCTCCGAGTTCTCCCAGACCGGTGAAGATCCGGGCTGGATCAACTCGCTGTACGAGCCCGCGACGGGGTCGTACAACGATGGGCCCGAGCCGTTGGCGTACCGCATGTCGCCGTAGTCCACGCCGATGTGCGCGCGATCCAGCGGGTCGTACCACGTCGCCTGGAAGTCGTACTGATCCCGGATCGAGCCGGGCATGCCGGGGAAGTCGCGGAACAAGTACGCATTGACCAGGAACGACGTCGCCGAACCTTCGGGTCCATACTCGGGGCTGACCGGGGAACCCTGCCCGTTCGAACCGAGCAATATTCCCGTACGATCATCGTCCACCCCTTCGGGCACGGGCCCGCGGTGCAGTTGAAGCGTGCCCAGCAGCAGCCCGGAGGAGTTGTTCCAATAGTAGTGGCGTTCCGAGAGCACATAGTCCGCGCTCCCGATCGTGGTCGCGTTGGCATAGTTCTCGACGCACGCCGGGCCGGCGCACACGGCCACGACCCGCGGGTCGTTCGCTCGGTTCATGGTGATCTTGGTGATCGACGAGCCCGCAACGGCGCGCAGCGCTCCCTCGCTGTCAAACCACCGTCTCTCGCGCAGCGCCGACCCCGACGCGAAGTCGCCCGTGGACTGGTTCACGAGGTACTCACGCCGATCGTGAGCGCGCCCCAGCTGGTCGTAGCTCCACTCAAACAACGCCCGGCGCGACGCCAACTGCACGGCACTCGGATCGGGTGCGCCAATCCCGCTCCACGGGGACGACAGCAGCGCCATCGCCGTGCGGCGCCCGAGATTGTCGTACGAGAAGATCGCGTGCGGTTTCGCCGGCGCCTCGACCGCCAGCACACGCCCGCGGACATCGGTTGTGTAGTGGCTGATCCTGGCCAGAGGATCGAACTGTGCCGTCGGCGACCTAAGCCCGGGGTGTTCCTCGCGGGAAGTCAGAAATCCGTTCCCGCCGTCGAGCCCGCCGTCATAGACCATGCGTTCTCGGAGTACGATGTCGTTGGTGCCTTGGGCGCGCGGTCCGCCGAATCCCGCGTCGCTCGTGCCCCGCCACCGCTCCACCAACCGCCCGCTCCCGGGCTGAAACACGTAGCGATCGATCGTGCCCGCGGGGTTCTGAACTCGAACGAGCCTCCCGGCGTCGTCGCGTCCGAACAACCACTGGTCAAAGCCCGCACTGCCCGTGCCGCCCCACTGGGAGATGTTGAAGTATCGCTTCCGCGACAGGAGCGATTCGCCGCTTTGGCTGTGCTCGAACCGCTGCAGCCCGCTGCGCCCGAGCCCGGTCGAGCTCGGCGCAATCGCCAGCGCTTCGCTTGTCTCGGTCGGGATAATCCACGCGGATGGATCGAGCGTCGTCACACCGACAAAGGCGCCGGGCGTCGAGGCGATCGCGGGGCCGATGATGAGCGACAGGCTCTGGCGCCCGTTGTGCAGGTACACCACGCAGTCCGCGGGCCCCGTGAACACCGAGGACTCGCCGCTCTGCGTCACCCGGGGGATCGTGAGCACGGCCTCGCGCCCATCGGCGAGCCGGGACGTGTGGAACAGCATCGTGCGCCCGGTCGGGAGCGTCGCCGTCCGAAGGCGGCCGACCGGGTCGTAGGCAAGCATCGTCCGGCGTCGCAGTAACTCCGCGCTAGCGCCTGTGGTCTCAAAGCCCGCGGGTATCGTCACCCCAACGAGTTGCGTCGTGTCCACGTCCTGCACGATCGTCGTCAGCGCGCCGAGGCTCGCGTCGTACGAGAGCGAGTTGATCCGACCGGTGGGCGACTTCGTGAACGCGACCGTGCCGTCCGCGTTGAGCTCGCTCGACCACACCCTCGCAAGACCCGAGCCGTTCCGGTCCGCAGACACCGCGGGATCCGTCCGGGTGATCCGGCGTGTGCGGAGGGTGGCTGTGTTCCCAGTCCCGGTGTGGAACTGGTACGCGAACGTCGTCGACTCCCCCGTGAGGGCCGTCGGATCGGTAGTTTCCTGGGGAAACCGCCGGGCTTCGCGTACGAGCATCGGCCTGAGCGCGAACTCAGAACCCTCGCTGACCTTGACGCTGTGCCCGTTCGGGTTCGCGGGGTCGGTGCCGTCACCGTCGTACGCGGTCCACTCGTCGAGCACGCCGGGCGACAACGCGGACCCGATGTGGTGCGTCGAGCTGCGCGCAAACCCCGTGTAGTCGCCCGAGCCGATCCGTGCAACGCGGCGGACCAGCCCCTGCGTGGCCAGAGTGCTGAACACGCTCCCCAGCGACGCGCCGTGGTCGTACCGCGCATTGGCCGGCGTGTGCAGCGACACGATGCACCCCCGCGCGTCACGCTCCGCCAGCGTCGCCCACACCATCCCGGCGTCGGGCGCGAGATCCCCCGAGCACTGCACCGTGGCCAGCCACTGCGACGCCTCGTCGAAGTAGTACACGTGCGCCCCCAGAGTGTTGTGGCGCACCAGTGTTCGCCGAGCCCATCCCGGCGTGTATGTCCCTGGCGTTGTCGCGTGCGACGTGTTCGTGTCGTAGCTCACGCTGTGCACTCGCGCCGCCTCGCCATCAACCGTGAGATTCACGACCCGGCGCGACGCGTCATAATCCACCCGTGCTCTCGAGTACGGCGCGAGCGCCTCGTCGCTCGCGTTGTCAATGTCCGCGAGCGAGTGCCCCGTCGCGAAGTACGACCGAACCCCTTCGGGCTGGATCCACAACCGCGGCAGGTGCAGCCGCGCCGTATCCGTGTAGTACCGGTAGTATGTGACGTACTGGATCGTCACCGGAGCGCCTCCGTCCGGCACGGGCGATGTCGGGACGGTCACTCGGGCCGAGCGAAGGTCCCCCGCCACGCCGTGCGACGACCCCTCGCCGTAGTACGTGTACTCGACCCGGCTCGTGAACCCCGCCCCCGCGGGACTCGACGCGCTCACCTCGACCAGACGCGAAGGAGACCCCGAGTAGCTGTACGCGTAGGTACGCCCCGCACCATCGAACGCCGCGGTCACCCGACCCAGCGAGTCAAAGCCGTTCGCCAGAGCGTCCGCCACGGTCGTGTCCGTCGAGAGCCCCACCCCCGAGCGGTTGCCCGCGCCGTCATCGAAGTACCACAGCTGCCCCACCGCGGGCGACGACGCCGCGTCAAAGCCGAGAAACACCGCGCTCGCTCCCCGCGGGTCATAGAACGTCACGGTGTCCGCACCCGAGGCATCCACCCGATGCACCATCGCGCCCGCGGCGCCGTTCACACCTCGGTACACGTCGTGATCGCCCTGCTTGGGCGTCACCCGTGAATAGGTCAGGAACCGATCGGCCCCGTAGATCAGCCACACCCGCTCGAGCTGCCCGGACGTGAACTCCCCCACCAACTCCGGCTGCGAACCCTGGAACCAGTTCCAGCCCTGGGGCGAGTCCGCATGCCCACCCTGGGAAGCCGCGTTGAAGCTCCTGCCGATCGTCCACTCAACTCCCTTGCTCGGGAGGGACAGGTCCGTCGCGGACCACGCGACCTCGCCCGTGTCCGGGTAGAGCAGCCCCGCTGCATCAACCGTCGTGCGCGCGGGCTCCCACGGGTTGGCCGAGATCAGCAGCGTCGCCAACCCGCCCCGGCGCAGCGACCCATCCATCCCGACGCCGGCCTGTGATGCCCGTGGACGAGCCTGCTGCACCAGGGATGCACCGGGTGGACCGGACTGCGCCGCCGCGTGATCCAACGTGAGGATCGGCTGGGCGTGACTCTCGCGAGCCATCGCCACCGCTACCGCGCACGCGAACAACGTTCTCATCGCACCGTGACGACGACACGCTCGATCCATGCCTCTCTCCTCAGGATTGAGTGACCGTTGCAGTCTACTGACTGGCTCTGCGTGCACGCGACGGTCCCCCCGCGCGACGCCGATTCCTTGAGATCGAGCTTGTTATGCACAATTTTGGCATCAGAACGCACAATGCATAACACAGAAAACACACATGCACACAACATTGTGCAGAAACCGCGGTAGAGACTCATGGATTCGCGCACGTTGACATCGCGATGGACCACAGCTTTGTCGCATCGAGTAAACTGGTGCATCCTTTCACGGAGAGCACATCAATGGCAACGCCTCAACGATCTGACATGGTCTCGCGCCGCGCGGTGCGCACTCTGATCGCGTCGGCCTCGCTCGCCGCCGCGTCGCTCGCCTTGATCGTCACATCGTTCTCGACGGCACACGCCGCGCCCCAACAGTCCCCCACGCGGCCACAGGTCATCGTCACCTTGACACGCCTCGGGTGCGAGCCCGAGGCGCTCGCCGCGGCGGGGCTCACGGCCGCGGACATCGCCCCGCTCGTCGAGAGTGTCCGCTCGGCCCTCACGCAGGACCCCGAGCGTCTCATTCGTGCCGATGCGAGCGTCGCGACCATGCGTCGCCTCGTCGAGGCAGCACGCAAGCGTCCCGAGTCCGTCCCCGCACGCAGCGCCCAGCTCGCCGACGCACAGTCAGGCCTGGTCCAGTCCATCGCGGCGCGTGATCTTGCACTTTCGACCCTTCGGGACGCGGCGTTCGCGCAGGTCTCTCCCGATGTCACCGCACGCCACGCGCGGATTGTCCGCAACCGTGCCTGGAATCTGCCGACCCGGTACCTCGTCAAGGACCGCGCCGAGGCCGAGTGGGTCGCACTCCGCGATGCGCTCGCGCGAATACACAGCCGCTCGAACCCCGAGAGCGAGATCGCCCCGACCATCCGCGCGATGATCGACGCCGAGGACCGCGACCCCGAAGTGCTCGCCGCAACTCAGCGATTGCGGCCCGAGCATTTCGACGGGTTCCGCACCGCCTGGACCGCCGCGCTCCAGACCGTGCCGATCACGCCGTAAGCCGATCACCCCGCAAGTCCGTTCGGCCCTGTCCGCCGACCGAAGACTCGATCTCCATCGTCAAGAAAAAAAACACGGGAGCGAACCCGCTCCCGTGTCGTCCCAAGATCACTCTCTCCACCGACCCGGCTGCTTGAACTCCGCCTGCTTCAACGCATGGAACTTCTACTCCGGCGACTTCGCCGGCGCGGACGCCAGGCGCTCCCCGGACGTCAGCACCTTCACGAAACGGTGCTCACGCACCGGCTGGCTGCGGACCTGGATGCGGCTCTTGAACCTTGGCGCTTCGGGCGAGAGCTCGATCACGCCCCGCGGCTGGATCTGCGACGCCGGCTTGGGCGCCGACTTCCCGCGGTACGCGTCGTTGGTGAACGTTCGCACTCCCCCCGTGTACCCGTGGTCCTTCAGCCACTTCTGGCGATAGTCCTCGGCCCGGCGCAGGATCACCGCGTCGATGCCCGCTTTGTCCGTCCGCACCGGCTCGAACGGATCGATCGCGATCATGTGCGGCCAGGCGGGGAAGTAGATGACCTGCTCCTCGCTCGGGTCAGCCCCGTACGCCGCCGCGTTCCCGCACGGCGCGGGAAGGCTGTTGCCCACGATCGGGTTGCCCGTCCACGCACGACCGTTGAACCCGGGGCGCCGGACGTCGTCCACGGTCGGGCGGCTGCCGCGCATTCGGATCACGCCCTTGCTGCGCCGCACGGCGTAGTGCGCCGTGGGAACAACCGGCGCGGTCAGCTCGGTGCACGGGGCGGCGCCCACGCAGGACGTGCCCACACCGCTCGTCGAACCCATCAACATCGACACCAGTGCCATCGTCGCCAATGCCATGACTACCTCTCTTTCGCTTTCCCTGCTCGAGACGCCGGCCCACGAGCCACCCGGCGAGAATCTGACGCTGTGTGGACGGCGGCGCGCGTCGATCCGCGCGAACGCCGCCCCCACATACCAAAGCATGCACCCAACTTCAACGGAAACCAAGGAAAATCGACGCCAGCGCCCGCGAATTGCATCGAATCGGGGGTCCGTGCGGTCACTATCGGACGCCCCAACGTCCCGGAACGCCCGGCCAGAACGCCGCGACGCCGGATCCTGTTCTCACGGCGCCCCTGCGGGGAAGGGAATCGCGCCCTGGGATCGCAGCGCCGAGTACGCCGCGATGATGCCCGCGATCTGGTCGCTGGCACGCCGGTGTTTCGATGTAAACCGTCGCGCGGAAGCCGCGAGCGACGACCACCGCTCGGGGTGATCCAGAAGGTCCTCCAACGCCGTCGACCAGGCCAGCGGCGTGGGCGACGCGATGAGCCTCGATGTCTCCTCGTGACGCAGCGCCGACACACCATCATCCTTGCTGGCCACCACGATCATCCCCGCGGCCATCGCGTCGAGCGTCACGCTCCGCTGCTCGCCGCGAGACTCGGGCTGGACCAGGATGTCTCCCTCGAGGACAAGGTCCCGCCGCCCCTCGAGATCCGCGATGAACGAGACGTTGGTGAGCACGCCCAGACGCTTGGCGATCGGATAGAGCCCGGCCCTCCGCCCCGCCTCGGCGTCGCAGAAGACCATCACCTCGGGCCGGCGGCGGATCACGTGCGCCAGACCCTCCATCGCCGCCGAGAAACTCCCCGAGATCCTCCCCGCCCCCACCATCATCACCGAGATCGCCCGCCCGGGTTCAGGAGCCGCCCGACCCTGCTCGGGCGTGTGCACACCCCAGGGAATCTCGCGGACGTGGAGCCCGCCGGGCTCGCCCAGACGCAGCGGTGCGGCGATCGTGTGATCCGGCGCCACAAACAGCGTCGAGGGGCGCTTCGCACCGATCGCCCGCGCCCGCTCGTCCAGCCCCGTGCGCCAGACCTCGAGCACGAGGGCGGCGTCGTGCATCGCGGCGAACTGGGCCGCCAGCCCCCACGCCGACCCCCCGAACGCGTGGACCACGTCCACGCCGTCGGGCGTGGTGGCCTCGTCGAGCCGCGCGAGCGACCGCGAAACACCCCGGGCGGTGGCGGGGTGGGTCCACCTCCACCTCCGCTCGGGATAGGTGAGCACGGCGCTCGCGACCGACGCGGGGGCGTACGCGCTCGCGTGCTCGGGGAGCGCGTGCACCACGCGGAATCCCTCGTCCGCGAGCCCGACCTCCAGACGCGAGAGCAGCGCCTGTTCGCGGATCGCGAAGAACTCGTCGGCGAAGATCATCACCCGCATCACGCGCTCCAGCCCCCGCTCTCCACGGAAGATAGCCCCGACTCCGCCCGGGGCTCTGCCGCAAGAACGGTGTGCCCATCCCCGACCGCGACGTCGTGACCCTCCCCGGAGCCTCGCCCGGGCCACCAGGCCCGCACCCCCCGTTGCCCGGCGAGGTCCATCCCGAGCGTGGAATCCATCAACTCCTGCACGCCCGTGAGGCGCTCCCGCCTCGACCCCACCCGCGGCGCGCACGCCAGCAGCCCGCGCGTGTACGGGTGCGCGGGGTTCGCGAAGACCTCCCTCGCCCCGCCCCGCTCCACCACCCGTCCCGCGTACATCACGCACACCGCGTCCGCCCGCGCCCGCACCAGCTCCAGATCGTGCGAGATGAGCATGATCCCCAGCCCGTGCTCGCGCTTGAGCTGGTCCAGAAGGTCCAGGATCTGCCCCCGCACCGCCGCGTCGAGCGCGGTCGTCGGCTCGTCCGCGATCAGCACGCTCGGCCCGCACGCCAGCGCCATCGCGAGGCACGCCCGCTGGCACATCCCCCCCGAGAACTCGTGCGGGTACTTCGCGAGCGCCCGCGAGGCGTCGGGGATCCCCATCCGGCTCAGCTGCTCCGCCGCACGCGCTCGCGCGTCCTTCCCGCGTTGCCCCCCGTGCAGCCGGATCGTCTCGACAAGCTGCTCCCCGATGGTCATGACGGGGTTCAGCGCCGCGCGGGGCTCCTGGAAGACCATCCCCACGCCCGCCCCGCGCACCCGTCGCAGCTCGCGGGGCTCCAGGCGAAGCACGTCCACTTCCGCGCGCCCGGGGCATCTCAGCACCACCCGCCCGCGATCGACCCGCGCCCCCAATGGGAGCAGCCCGATCGCCGCGAGCGCCGTCATGCTCTTCCCGCTCCCCGACTCCCCCACGATCGCTGTGGTGCTCGACGCCATCACACGCACGCTCACGCCGTCCAGCACGCGTCGACGTTCCCCCCCGGCGGGGAAGCTCACGCTCAAATCGTCGATCTGGAGGAGCGGGCTCACGACAGCCCCCGCCCGCGCGTGGGATCGAGCCTCGCCCGCAGCGCCTCCCCCACGAGGTTCAGCGACACCAGCGTCGCCCCCAGCAGTCCGCACGGGAACAGCAGCAGCCACCAGTGCGAGCGGTACGGGTTCAGCTCGCTCAGACCTTCCGCCACCAGATTGCCCCAGCTCGGGACCGGCGGACGAACCCCGATCCCCAGGAAGCTCAGGAACGACTCCTGCAGCATCGCCTGCGGCACCGAGAGCGTGGCGTACACGATGATCGCGCCCGAGAGATTCGGCAGGATGTGCGAGACAAAGACCCGCGCGGGCGAACCCCCCATCGCTCGGGCCGCCTCGACGAACGCCCGCTCCTTGAGGCTCAGCACCTGCCCGCGGACAACGCGGGCGAGCGTGAGCCAGCTCACCCCGCCGATCGCCGCGAGCAGCGTCGCCAGCTCGAACATCGTGCGCCGCCCCGCGGTGAGCCCGGGCCCGCGCCGCTCCAGAACCGCGTCCGCCGCGACCGCCAGCAGCACCACGAGGAGCACGTAGGGCAGCGCGAACAGCACGTCGAGCACGCGCATCATCACCGAATCCACCCGCCCCCCCGCGTACCCCGCGATCCCGCCGTAGAGCGTCCCGATGACCACCGAGACCCCGGCGGCGGCGAGCCCGATCGTGAGCGAGATCCCGCCCCCGGTGAGGCACCGCACCAGCACGCTCCGCCCCAGCGCGTCGGACCCCAGCGCGAACTCGCGCCCCGCGGGCTCACGCTCCCGGGTCGTCCACGAGGGCGCGAGCCGACCCGCCTCGGCCTCGCCGGCGTTGTAGCGCGGAACATTGTCCTCGCGGGCCAGCGCCCAGGGAAGCGTGGCCACGCACGCCACGAGCACCAGAGCCAGAAAGGCCGCGCCCGCGAGCGTTCGGATCCTGAACCGAGATCGGGCCGCGGCTTCCATGCGAGCGCTCCGGTCTGCTCTCCAAGCCCTCGACCGCGCGAGGGCCGACGCTAACGCAGCTCCCGCAGCCAGAGGCCGAAGCGCTCGAGGCCCTTCTCGATCTGCGCCTCAGAGCACGCGAAGCTGATCCGCACGTGGTTCTTCCCGCACCCGCCGAAGTCCTCGCCCGGGACGAACGCGACGTGCGCCTCCTCGAGCAGGGCGTTGCAGAAGTCCAGGGCCGACGCGATGGGACGCCCGCCCCGACTCGTCCTCCCGAAGTACGACGACACGTCCGGGAAGGCGTAGAACGCGCCCGTCGCCCGCGCGACGCGCAGCCCGGGGATCGCGCGCAGCCCGGCGTTCATGATCTCCGCCCGACGCGCGAACGCCTTTCGCATCTCCTCGACGTACGGCCCGCCCTCCGCCAGCGCCGCCCGGATCGCCGGGTACACAAAGCTCGTGATGTTCGTCGACATCTGCCCCTGCAGCGTCGCCATCGCCCGCGTGAACTCCCGCCCGAACTCCCCGGGGATCCCCGTGTACCCCACGCGCCACCCCGTCATCCCGTACGCCTTCGACAGCCCGTTGAGCGTGAGGGTCCGCTCCGCGATCTCGGTGACGCTGCCGATCGAGAAATGCTCGATCCCGCCGTACACGATTTTTTCGTACAGCTCGTCGCTCAGCACGACCAGGTCGGGCGCGATCGTCCGCGCCGCCTCACCCAGCACCGCCGCGATCGCACGCAGCTCCTCCCCCGAGTACATCGTCCCGCAGGGATTGCACGGGGAGTTCAGGACCACCAGCCGCGTCCGCGGCGTGATCGCCCGCCGGAACTCCTCGGGCGTGGCCTTGAACCCGCGCTCCACGCTCGTGGGGATCTCGACGACCTTCCCGCCCGCCAGCTCCACGATCGGCGCGTAGCTCACCCACGCCGGCACGGGCAGCACCGCCTCCGACGCCATCTCCCCGGGCGCGGGAGGATCGAAGAGGCAATGCACCGCGACGAACAGGGAGTGCTTCCCCCCCGCCGCGATCCCGATGTGGTCGGGCGTGAGCCCGCGGATCCCGTTCTCGCGCTCGAGCTTCTGCGCGATCGCGGCGCGCGTCGCCGGGTCGCCGAACGTCTGCGTGTACTTGGTCTGCCCCGCCTCGAGCGCGCGGATCGCCGCCCGCTTGATCGGCTCGGGCGTGTCGAAGTCCGGCTCGCCCGCGGCGAAGGACAGCACGTCGTGCCCCGCGTGCTGCATGGCCTTCGCGCGGTTCATGAACGCGACGGTGACGCTGGGGCGAAGGGTCCGGGCTCGCCGGGCGATCGAGGGCATGGCGGGAGCGTACGCCGCCCCGCCCGCCCCCACCTCCTTACCGACGCGCCGCCCTGGCCAAGAACGGGATCTCCCTCCTGTGGATCAACAGCACCCCAAGGCTCGCCGCGAAGACCACGCAGGCCAGAACGAACAGCAGCCCGCCGTCCTCTTTCACCACGATCCCCAGCTTGGTCAGGTGGCTCACGATCGCCCCGCTGATCACCATCAGGCTCAGCCCCGCGCCGTACACCACGGTCCGCGGCACGAGCAGCAGCACCGACGCCGCAAGCTCCGCCACACCGCTCGCGTACCGCCCCCACGGCTCCATCCCCACCTTCTCAAAGATGTACCGAGACTCTTCGGCCCCGGTGAACTTGAAGTACAGCGTCTGGACCAGGATCCCCACCGCGATCAGCCGCAGCACCCAGCTCAGCATCAGAAGACCTCTCGAACGTTGCGCGTGGACCATGCGACACTCCAGAGTTGGATTGGATGCCCTCCCACGGTGTGCGGTGTCGGTCGCCCGATAATCCTGGCTTGGACCCGCCGCGAGCCCGAGTCTGCACACAATTGTTGCGCCCAGGGTCGCCTTCGCGCGGGCTTTGCCATCCGGGGTCAAACCACGCCCGCGATGAGCCGATTCTTCTTCCCCGGAGCACCCCAGCATGCGTGACGATCCCCCCACCAACCCGCTCCAGCCTCTCAAGAGCCAGTTCGCCGGCGATCCGGAGATGGCCGACCTCATCTCGATGTACGTCGAGGAGCTGCCGCAACGCATCGCCGCGCTGATCTCGGCGTACGACAAGGGTGAGAGCGAGACGCTGCAGCGGCTCTCGCACCAGCTCAAGGGTGCCTCCGCGGGGTACGGCTCCCCGGCCATCGGCGAGGCGGCGGCCCGGGTCGAGACCACGCTCAAGCACCTTCCCGGCACGCCGGAAAAGTCCCTGGCGCTCGTCGAGTCCAATCTCAAGGAGCTGGTGACGCTCTGCCGCCGCGCCGTCCAGAAGTAGCCCCACAAGGATCTTCCTTCGACGATGTCCGACAGCGTGCACATCCCGGATGACTCCAGACCGGTCGTCCTGATCATCGACGACTCGAAGGACGTGCACCGCCTGCTCAAGGCGCGCCTGCGCACCGAGGACATCGACTTTGTCAGCGCCGAGACGGGCGACGAGGGCGTGGCCATCGCCGCCGAACGCCACCCCGCCCTGATCCTCCTCGACCTCGACATGCCCGACATGGACGGGTTCGAGGTGCTCCGCAAGCTCAAGGAGAACAAGGAGACGCTCAACATCTCCGTCGTGGTGCTCTCGGGGATGAACAGCTCCCAGGACAAGGTGACGGCGTTCGACCTCGGCGCCGTGGACTACATCACCAAGCCCTTCGACCTCGCCGAGCTCCGCGTCCGCATCCGCTCGGCCCTGCGCATGCACTCGCTCGTGAAGATGCTCGCCCAGCGGGCCCAGGTCGACGGGCTCACGGGGCTCTGGAACCGCGCCCACTTCGAGCGCCGCTGGGCGGAGGAGTTCTCCCGCTCGCAGCGCAACCACCGCCCGCTCTCCGTCGCGATGATCGACGCCGACAACTTCAAGTCCGTCAACGACACCTACGGGCACCCCGCGGGCGACGCCGTCCTGCAGGGCATCGCCAAGCTCCTGAACAAGGAGCTGCGCACGAGCGACGTCGCCTGCCGCTACGGCGGGGAGGAGTTCGTCGTCATCCTCTCCGACACCGGGCCCGACGGCGCCTTCGCCATCTGCGACCGCATCCGCGCGCTCTGCGAGGCGATCGTCTGGCCCAAGCACCCCGAGCGCCGCGTCACGATCTCCTTCGGGGTCGCGGCGAGCTTCTGCGCCCGCGCCGGCAGCGCCGAGGCCTGGGTCGAGCTCGCCGACTCCAATCTCTATCTCGCCAAGCGCACCGGGCGCAACCGCGTCGTGGTCTCCGACGCCGAGGACGCCCTCAGCAAGAACCCGCCCGACTTCCGCCTCGCAGGGTGAGCGAAGCGCTCTACGCCGGCTGGTGCTGATTCGCCGGACGGCGCAGCCAGCGCAGGATCTCCGCGCTACTCGGGTCGCCGGGCTCCAGCGACGGGCCGAACTTCCGGTGGGCCGCCGCCGCGAGCAGGCCCATGAACAGCGGCTGCGGACGCAGCGGGCGGCTCGTCAGCTCCGGATGGAACTGCCCCCCGATGAAGTACGGGTGCGTCGGGTGCGTCTCGCCCGCGGGCCCGGGCTGGCGGAGCTCCAGCACCTGCATGATCGGGCGCGTGGGATGCCGCCCCGAGAACACCAGCCCCGCCTTCTCAAGAGGCTCGATGAACCGGGGCTCGACCTCGTAGCGATGGCGGAACCGCTCGCGGATCGTGGGCTTGGACGCGAACAAGAAGTGCGCGAGAGAGCCGGGCGTGATCGCCACGTCCTGCGCGCCCAGCCGCATCGTGCCGCCGAGCCCCTCGATCTTCTTCTGCTCGGGCAGCTCGCTGATCACCGCGTGGGGCGAGTCGGGCTTGAACTCCGTCGAGGTCGCCCCCGTGAGGCCCAGGACATTCCGCGCAAACTCGATCACCGCGACCTGGAAACCCAGGCAGATGCCCAGGAACGGAATCCCACGCTCGCGGCAGACACGCACGCACGCG